>NZ_JAAKEM010000019.1:0-75459 GCF_011039195.1 Dysgonomonas sp. ZJ709 | reverse complement strand
GTATTGAACGAATCAATACATAATTCCCTTGTACTACTCTTTATTGTTTATTGTTATCATTTAGTCAAAGATCGCTTCTTTTTTTATCAACTTCATGCGCTGCGTTCAGCGGTGAAGCGGGTGCAAAAGTAGAAAACTTTTAATTATACTCCAAATGTTTTATGAACTTATTTTGAAAATAATTAATGGGAAATATCTAAATACCTAGTATGAAAGGTGTTGGGAAACATATTTTTTTGAACAAAAATTGACAATTATTGTTACACCTCCTTTTATTACTATAAAAAGTAATATTTGCTGAAATAGGTTACGAGCAAATATTACACGTTTAAAGTACCAATTCGCTGAAAAGTTTCTCTACTGTCTTATCTAAATCGCATGAAAATCCGGGATGCGGTCGTGATGTTTGTATTGAAGAACTCCTCACAGCGGTAAGCCACCTGAATCTTTCGGGGATATCGAGTGCTGCAATGGGGCCTCCGTCTTTTGCTCCGCAACATATTTTATCGAACGCCTTTAAATAGGAATGAAGTTCTTCCATATCTAAATCATGAGAGAACAAACGAAGCTTATCTTCATCTATCTTATATATGGCTTTTATATATTTAGCTCGTTTGGAAAACAAAATAATACCCACATTAAGAAATTCTTCGCGCTCAACCTTTGGCAAAACACGAATCACTGCGTATTCATATAAGTGTTTCTCTTGCATCTTGAGCTTCTTTTAGAAATATTTCGGAATGATTTAATCTGTCTGTCAGAAATTGCACATAAACATCTCGCAATTCCTGAGGCGTTTCTCCATTATTACCCCAATGCAACCAATCGTCAGGAATCAAATTGACTATTGCCCGGATCTTATCATGAGTTAATAACAATCTGAATTCTTTATTGACCTCAGCCAAATCTCCTGCTTGTGACAACAAGACATGGTCTTTCACTTGTTTGAATGGACTCAAAGCATACTTCTCCCACCCATCCCATGTATGATGAAAGTATAGGGATGCTCCATGATCTATAAGCCATAATTCTTTATGCCAGATCAGCAGATTGGTATTTCGGGCTGTTCTATCTACATTGGTAAGATAGGCGTCTAACCAAACTATTTGCGATGCCAACTTAGAATCTACCTTGGTTACTACGGGATCGAAAGTGATAGCACCCGATAGAAAGTGCAATCCCATATTAAGCCCTCTACTCGCTTGCAACAAATCCTGAATTTCTTCATCGCCTTCTGTACGACCAAATGCTTCATCCAGATTTAGAAAGACTATTTCGGGAAGGCGAAGGCCCAGCGCCCGCGCGATCTCCCCTCCTATCAATTCCGAGATTAATGCTTTTGTACCGTGCCCTGCCCCTCTGAATTTCAATACATATTTAAAACCATCGTCTGCATCAGCCAAAGCAGGTAAAGATCCTCCTTCTCGCAGAGGCATTATATATCGTATAACATTTGCTGTCCGTAACATCATAATACATTTATTATATATTGGAGTAAAGATACAATTAGTTTGCAAAATACGATAATTTCTAAAACACCGACATCCTTTATATTAAAATGACAGCATCAAGAACAATCTCAACAAAAAATCTGTTAGATTTAATGACAGAATGTTCAAAAAATTGTATATTCATACCTTATATATCTAAATTACTGAGCCATGATTAATAAAGAACTGATCCAACCCCAAAGCATAGTTGTGGTAGGGGCATCTAATAATATACAGAAACCGGGAGGCAGTGTACTGCACAATCTGATAAACGGAACATTTGATGGTGACCTATATGCTGTAAATGAAAAAGAAGATATAGTACAAGGTATAAAATCGTACCGCAATGTCGATCTTATTCCGAATACCGATCTGGCGGTGATATCGGTTCCGGCAAAAGTATGTTTAGAAATTGTAGACATATTAGCTAATAAGAAAGGTGTAAAAGCATTCATTGTGTTTTCGTCGGGATTCAGCGAAGTATCTGAAGAAGGACGAGCTATGGAAAATGAACTTATTGCCATTGCCGATAAAGCAGGAGCAACTTTGATCGGGCCTAACTGTTCGGGATTTATTAACACACACCATCAAAGTATATTTACACGCCCTATCCCCAACCTCAACAACATGGGGGTAGATATAATTTCGAGTTCGGGCGGCACAATCACTTATATAATAGAGTCTGCAATGTGCCTCGGGCTGCAATTCAACTCGGCATGGTCGATAGGCAATGCTGCACAGGTAGGAATAGAAGATATACTTGAATATATGGACGATGAGTTTGATCAGAAAACAAGTCCGCGCATAAAATTATTATACTTAGAAAAAATAACCGACCCCGACCGCTTCCTTAAACATTCGGCTTCGCTTATTAATAAAGGCTGTCGCATAGCGGCGATCAAATCGGGAACAAGCAAATCGGGTAGCCGTGCAGCCTCGTCACATACGGGAGCTATTGCCAGTTCGGATTCGGCTGTCGAAGCTTTATTCAGAAAAGCCGGTATTATACGCTGCCATTCGCGTGAAGAATTAGCTAATGTGGGTGCAGTATTGACCATGAAAAATCTGAAAGGTCGAAATCTGGCTATCATCACTCAAGCGGGTGGTCCGGCAGTTATACTTACCGATGCCCTATCGAAAGGGAATATTAATGTACCCGAAATGGACAAAGAGCTGGCTTCGGAGCTCAAAAAACATTTATTATCAGGAGCAGCAGTTAGTAACCCGATAGATATTATAGGTACGGGGAGCGGAGAACACATGGGAATAGCTATCGACTTCTGCGAAAAATATTTTAAGGAGATAGATGGTATTGCTGTTATATATGGTAATCCGGGTGTAAGTAATGTAGCCGAAGCATACAGAATACTTGATCAGAAAATCAGGACATGTAAATTGCCTATTTACCCCATACTTCCATCCGTGGTAGCTGCTATTGAAGAAATGGACACTTTCACGAAACAAGGGCATGTTAATTTTACAGATGAATATGCTTTGGCCAATGCTCTATCGAAAGTAGTGAGCCGTACTCCTCCATCGGTTGGCAAAATAGAAGATATAGGTGTCGATATTCCGCGAATACGTTCGATTATTGATAATGCACCTAGCGGCTATGCCGATTCTCAAACAATCAAGCAGCTATTTGATGCCGCAGGAATACCGCAGGTAGAAGAACTAGTGACGGATAATAAAGAGGAAGCGATTGCTTTTGCTCAAAAAACAGGCTACCCTATTGTTGCTAAATGTGTAGGTCCACTTCACAAGTCGGATGTAGGCGGTGTGGTATTAAACATACAATCGGACGAACATTTGACTTTCGAATTTGAACGGCTAATGAAAATACCTGAAACTCATTCGGTAATGATACAGCCTATGCTTTCGGGGCAGGAATTATTTATAGGTGCAAAATACGAAAACACTTTCGGGCATATTGTATTATGCGGACTGGGTGGAATCTTTGTAGAAATATTGCAGGATGTAGCTTCGGGACTTGCCCCACTTAGTTTTCACGAAGCCCGATCGATGGTGCGTTCGTTGAGAGCACACAAAATAATAAAGGGAGCACGTGGTCAGAAAGGTATCAACGAGGATCTTTTCGTAGAGATAATCGTTCGCCTATCTGTTCTGCTACGCTTTGCAACCGAAATAAAAGAAATGGATATTAATCCACTTCTTGCCAACGAGAGAGTGGTGGTTGCTGTAGATGCCAGAATACGAATAGAAAAATAGAAGTATTGCTCAATGTGTAAGTGATCAACTATGAATCCTTTTTGCAACGAACAGAAAATAAGATAAAACTGCTTCCTACACCTCTGGAAACATAAGCTCTGTTGTATGTTACATTCCGCTGGAATGAGGTAGCAGCAGCACGAGCACTACTCGTCCAAAAAAAGGCGGTAACACCATAATTTTGAGCCGTGGTGGAAACATTACCAACAAGCATAGCATCGAATCCTCCCTGAACAGCAGGCAGGCTATGACCTTCCGGATTATTATTAGAATTAACTAACTGACATGCATTCTTCATCACGCCACCATGTCCGATGGTAGTTGTTGATGCCGGACGCATTCCGGTACTTGTTGCAAAAGCATCTTGCCAGGTAAGAGGATTGAAGGTACTTATCTGTGTCGACGTATAATTGCTATATGTAGTCGGATTGTTATAAAGCTCCTTTTCCAAAACATTCCATTCGCGATCGCTAGGCAAATGCCACCCTGTGGGACAAACACCTTGAACTTTGCCATTCTTAGCGCCTACAGGATTTTCGAGATTAACCTCCACTTCGTTCGCACCGGGAACAGAACCCGCAACCTGCGATTGATCAATGCCACCCGGATTGTAATTATTCGTTGCTGCCCGCCAGCTATAAAGTAACCCTTGACTCTGGCTCCATCCTGCCGGTTGACTACTCCAACCTGCTGCAACATTAGCCGGATAAGCATACATAGATTTTACTGCCGGACTGGTTGTACTGCCATCATAGAGTTCAATCGGAGTATTGTCGGCATATTTTTTTACTGCAAGATTCTCGATCATCCAAGTACCTGCACTACCGAAAGTACGTGCTTTAAAATTCTTACCTTCCTGATCTTTGAATATTTGCACATCGACAGATACCCCACTACCCAAGATGTTCCAATCTGTCCCATTCCAAACATACATTCCTTTAACAATCGGCGTAGTAGCACAAAAATCCTCATTGATATTGTAGACTATAAGACCAACATGATTTTCCTTATCTGTCTGACTTGGTGTATTCGCGCCTCCTGTATAAGAATACATTGGCTTTAATTCGGTTAATGAAGTTAATGAAACACGTGGCATACCCAAGCCCCGTTCGGCAGTAGCCGGATCGGTGATGGCATTGGTAGGCTGATGCTCTTTCAAATCGAGTAAAGAACCTTTATTGGGCTCTATTCCTGAGCCAATAGTTATCTGAGCATGTATATAGAAAGATGATGCCAAGAATATTTGTAGTAAAACACTTGTTAAAAAGCTCTTTTTCATAAGAGTAAAATAATTAATTGTGAAACGGAACATCCCTGCGTCATTTGCCAGGGTCTATTCTATATGTGGGAAGAACGAATTTCAAGTAGTTTCTTATACGACAAAAAGACAACATCTGGTTATGGCGGCAAAAGCCTTTAATTGCATGGTTGTTTTATAAAATCTTTACGCTCTCTGTCAAATCAGTAGCTAAAGTAATATTTTTTTTGCTTAGAAAGAACATATCAGAACAAAAGTATCTTAACGTGAAAGATGATGATCAATTTATTGAGTGGCTTTTATACAATAGAATGGTTATTACAGCCTATTTTATTACTTATTTTAGTGTGAATTCGATTTAAAAAACAATAACTAAAAAAATTCCTGAAGAACTTGTCATCCCGATACGTAGTGAGGGATCTGTTATCCTATAACAAAGAGAAGTCGAGATCCCTCACTACGTATCGGGATGATAGGGAGTCCCTCTAAGGAGTGGCTTTGTACACCCTTTGACTCTTTCTCTTTGAGTAGATGAAAGATAGATACCGGCTCATAACTCATCGTTTATATTGGTGTTTATATCAAAACAACATTATTTAAAATAAAAAAGAGGAAGCGTCCATCATGGAAGCTCCCTCTCCTCATTATAATAATTTAAAACAGTTCTTCCTTATTTAAGCAGACTTGTAGGATCAAGGTGTGCAGCTTCTATATCCTTAAAATAATTATATGTTCCTACTTTCAATTCGTATGTTGAGATATCATCACATACAATTATGCCTTTAGGGTGTAATTGCAGTGCAGTAATTGTCCACATCTGATTGATAGAACCTTCTACAGCCTGTGCCAAAGCACGAGCTTTATTATGTCCGTTCACCATAATCAATACTTCTTTTGCATCGAGAATTGTACCGACACCTACTGTTACAGATGTTTTAGGTACTTTATTAATATCGTTATCGAAAAATCTCGAGTTAGCGATAATTGTATCCTGAGTCAATGTTTTGATACGTGTACGTGACGAAAGGGATGACCCCGGTTCGTTGAAAGCAATATGTCCATCAGGACCTATACCACCCAAAAACAGATCGACACCTCCGATAGCTTCCATTTTAGCTTCGTAAGCTGCACATTCGGCATTCAGATCGGAAGCCGTACCGTTAAGGATATTTACATTAGCCGGATCGATATCGATATAGCTAAAGAAATGATCCCACATGAAAGCGTGATAGCTTTGAGGATGGTCTTTCGCCAAACCTACATACTCATCCATATTGAATGTTACTACATGCTTAAACGACACACGTTTTTCCTGATAATGCTTTATCAATCCTCTATACATACCCATTGGCGACGAACCTGTAGGCAAACCCAGTACAAACGGCTTTTCGGCTGTAGGTTTTGCTGCATTTATCTTTGCAACTACATAATTTGCTGCCCATTGAGACAAAGAATCGTAATCGGGTTGAATAATTAATCTCATGATTTTCTATTATTTTATTTAAGGTCACAGACCAATTTACTATTTTGCCGGCTATAAACCAGTAATGTTATAGCCAGCAAATATAGCTTTAAATATTATTTTCCTGCACTTAAATCGGCCTATATTGTACAAAGGCTTCGATGGCCTCGTACGATGCTAAGCCCAAACTTCTATATAATTCGGCAGTTGCACGATTTCTATCTTCGGAACGTTGCCAGAACAAGCGTTCGTCATTACCAAGGAATGGTGCGCTTTCCATTTGCGATTGGTGTTTCAAAATAGCGTTACGCTTAGAACGCAATTCCTCGGGAGAGATAGGCACTGCCATTTCTATATGGTCTATTTCCCACTCTGCCCATGCACCACGATACATCCAGATACGGCAATGTTTCAACCACTCTTCATTTTTCATTTCATCTATCGCTGCCAAGATTGCATCCAGACATACTTTATGGGTTCCATGAGGGTCGGCAAGGTCGCCGGCTACAAATATTTCATCGGGCTGAACTTCCTTCAGGTATTTCTTAACGATTTCAACATCTGCTTCCGAAATCGGATTTTTCTTAACTCGTCCTGTTTCGTAGAATGGCAAATCGAGGAATCTGACATTTTTAGTATCCATCCCTACATAACGGCAAGCTGTTGTTGCTTCCTGACGACGGATATGACCTTTCAGGAACATAATATCGGGAGTATCTACATCTCCTTCTTTTTTGTCATGCAATAGATATTGAAGAATATCTGCATATTTTTTCTTGAAAGCTTCGTTAGACGAATCGTATTTCGCTCTTACGTCTTCTAATAAAGATACGTAACGTATTACCTCTTCGTCGCCCACTGCAATATTTCCTGATGTCTGATAAGCTACATGTACGTTATGTTTCTGATCTACCAAACGTTTGAATGTTCCTCCCATCGAGATCACATCATCATCGGGATGCGGGCTAAAAATAACTACATTTTTAGGATATGGTTTGGCACGCTCGGGACGATTTGTATCGTCGGCATCGGGCTTACCTCCCGGCCATCCTGTGATTGTATGTTGAAGATCGTTGAAGATCTTAATGTTTACGTTGTATGCTGAACCGTAAAGAGCTAATAACTCTTCAAGTCCGTTATTTTGATAATCTTTATTCGTCAGTTTTAAGATTGGCTTGTTCACTCTGAAACATAACCAAACGATTGCTCTACGAATAAGTTTGCTATTCCACTCACAGCTTGTCACCAACCAAGGATGATTGATACGTGTCAAGTCGAAACCTGCATTCAGATCTGTATATACACGTGCATTAGGATGAGCTTGCAGACATGAAGCCGGAATGGCATCAGAAAGAGCGCCTTCCACTACATCTTTTACACTATTGGCTTTGTCTTCGCCCCATGCTATCAATGCGATCTCTTTTGCTTTCATTATGGTAGATATACCCATAGTTACTGCACTTACAGGAACTTTGTCGAGCGATCCGAATGTATTAACAGCTTCTTTGCGTGACTGTATATCTAACAGAATAAGGCGTGTATGAGAATTTAAACTAGATCCTGCGATATTGATACCAATATTACCTGCACGACCAAGCCCCAACAGCATATAATCGATACCTCCTACGCTTTGTATTTTCAATTCATAATCGCGGCAGTAGTTCAATATTTCCGCTTTAGAAATAGAACCATCAGGCGAATAGATATTTTTAGGGTCTACGTCTACAAAATCGAGAAACGACTCTTTCAATAATTTTAAATTACTATTAGATTGTGCTTGTAATGGATAGAATTCATAAAGATTGAACACAATCACATTTTTGAAACTCAAGCCTTCTTCTTTGTGTATACGGACAAGTTCCTGATAGATAGTCAGTGGAGATTGCCCTCCGGGCAAAGCCAGCACAAACGTTGCATTTTCCGCTTGTTTCGTTTTAATTCTGGCTGCAATATCTTTAGCTATTTGCAATGAAGCATCTACCGATGATTCGTAAATCAGAGTAGGAACCTTTTCGTAACGAGTTAATGCTGACAACTCGAATTCATTCTCCGGACTGTAATAGCGCTGAGGCACCCTGTCCAGTACGATTTGTGAACTTAGATCTAATCTCATTTTTATATTTTTTATAATGTATTATTTTGAATTTCAAATATAGCAATTATATGGCACAATCAGCTATATTTTAAATAGTTTTACTAATCAATTTAATCTATCATCCATCTGTTTTCCGAATACGTTTTTCAGGCAAAAGCGTATCAATATCAGAAGCTAATGATCAATTGTTTTATAAAAAACTTTCGGCCGAATAGCTATTGCCTATAGCCTATTCGGATAAAATATCCGACAGAAAAGGTTAAGTAATTTAGTCAGTCTACCCTTACTTTCGAGCAATTTATTATTAGCGCACCAGCGCCGAAGCACCCAACAGATTGATATCCTCTTTCTGTGAAAGAACGATCTTCAATCGTTTGACGGTTTCGGGGTATGGAAATTTCGCTATGGTCTCATACATTTTTCCAGAGAACAGATCGAAAGACTTAGCAATACCTCCTCCAATTATGATAGCCTGAGGGTCGTAAGTAAATAGAACAACATTCATCAGATTACCAATATGCTCACCAAACTCATCCCATAAAGCTAATGCTTGTTCATCGCCTTGCATCGCTCTATCGAAAGCCTCTTTTCCCGTTATACCATGCACTTTGCTAAAGAAATGACTGCTGCAATAATATTCGTAATCGTGCTGCAAGTAAGGCAAACTGCCTATCTCACCTGCTCCGGTATTACTACCTCCATACAACTCGTCATTTATTATAATGCCTGCTCCCACTCCTGTACCGATTGCCACACAAACAATATTATGAAAGGTAGTACCTTCGCCGAAGTAGCGCTCTCCGAAAGCAAAGCAGTTGCAATCGTTATTAACTACAACAGGAATTTTGAATTCCTTCTCAAGCATCTCTTTCAAATGCACTTCTTTCCATGATGGAATATTAGCAGCGTTATATACAATTCCTCTTTCGGCATCTACAACTGATGGAACACCGACACCAATACCTCTTATGTTACTATTCATCACCCTGCGCACCAACGATTTTATATGTTCTACCGTTTCTTCTTCCGACTTATCGGCTTTGCATGATTCTGAAATCTTCATCAGGATTCGTCCGTCACTGACTACTCCTACTCTAACATTTGTTCCTCCGAGATCAATTCCTATTCTCATATTTTATTTTCATAAATGTAATTATCACATTAAAGAAGCAAATATAAACATAAATAATAAAGGTGCAAGGTGTTACAACCCTGCACCTTCATCAACATCTATGAAATTATCGCTTAATTAGAAGTAACATAATTACTTCTTTTCGAAGCCCACCATAATGGAGATGATGTTTTATCACCGTCTCTCAATTGTGCCACACCACCATTATATTTCGACTCATTTATCTGTTTTTCACTTTGTGGATAAACCGTGCGCGAAATATAATTATCCGGATTTTTTATATTACCGTCCAAAGGATAAATACCAGCTCCCGAATCTCTGTATTCAGGAATAACCATCGCAGGTATATTCAATCGACGTTTGTCGTTCCATACCTGAAGCGACAAGTCGGGATAGAAGGCTATATATCTTTGTGTCACTATTTTTTCGAGCTTTGTATTACCTGCCCCTGTTGCATCATCGTACTTAGCAGATGTACCCCAAAGATTCTTTTCACTAGAGGCAATATATGCATCTACATCTGCAGACACTCCCCAATTTGCGAAAGAAGCCTTGATACCTTCTTCGTACCATTGTTTTGCTGTTTTAGGAGAAACAATTGCAAATCGCTCTACAGCCTCTGCCATTAAGAAACATGCTTCCGTATAGAGCATTATGTCTGTTTTACGGGTATCATTCGGGATAACCCATATTGTACTCATTGCAGCACTTTTCGAACGAAGATCACCCGGTTCGGTACGCATGCCCGGAGGTATGCCCACCCATGCATTTCCTACAGGACTAGGGTCGAACATTCGCGAGCCACGAGGATCTACTTTAGCCGGAGCAACTGTAGCAGTACCTGAATAGTCCAAACCACCGATGCCGGTCAAAGCCTTTTCCATCGATGCCACTAACATTTGTCTATCAGTCCATGCCACCTGATACATATAATAAGGATATTGATTACCCCAACCCGATGTTCCGGCAATACGGGCATCGTCTCCCGATTGCATAATTCCTTCGGGTGCATCAAAAGCCTTTTGGGCTTGCTCTTTACACAGCGTCGGATTTATTTCAGACATTTTAATAGCCAGCCTCAATCGTAATGTATTGGCAAAACGTTTCCACTGAGTCATACGTCCGCTATAAATCGGATCCTCCTTCGTTAAGAAAGGTTTAGTCGCATCAAAATCATTTACAGCCTCATCTAATTCTTTAAAGAAGATGGCATATTGATCTTCCAATTTCATATATTCAGGATCTGTATCTTCTGATGATTGTGGAAATGGTGCAGGTCCAAAATAATCTGTAAACATAGATTGGATATAAATACGCCAGATACGAGCTAATGCTTTTGAATTTTCACGATTTTCATACAGCTCGGCATCCCTGAGTATCCCATTTAAAATGGATATCTGGTTATTGTAGTGATTTTTCCAATATAAAGATTGCCAGCCATCATCCATACTCCATATAGCCGATGTTGCAGTACCTCCGGTATATTGAACAAATACATCAATACCCAAAGCTTTTACTCGCTGATGAGCATCAGCCCCTTCGTAGGTAGCACCCTTTCTAAGACTAGCACCCAGATCAAGCATAGAAAAGTCATATTGATCTTCTGTCAATCCATTTGGATTGGTATTTATAGCATCAAAACCATCGGTACACCCAGATCCGAATAGGCCTACTCCCAACAGGAGTGATAATATTATTTTTTTTGTTTTCATTTCTGTTACTTTTTAAATATTAGAATGTAATATTGACATTAAATCCAAGGCTGCGGAGCGTCGGCATCGAACCATACTCGAAGCCCTGAGCATTTCCTGTAGAGAAACCTCCTTCGGGATCAAAACCTTTAGTTTTGCTATGTATCATCCATATATTCCGACCAACAAAGCTGAATTTAGCTCCCTGAATAAAGGTGTTCGAAAGCAACTTACGTGGCAATGAATAACCCACAATAATCTCTCTAAGTCTAACATTAGTAGCATCGTATATCCAAGGTTCAGAACCTGATCCTAATGCACGCCAATATTTTTCGGCTGTAGTAGTTACTGTATTGGCAGCTCCGCTGGCATTAACACCCGGAACAACCATCGATTCGCGCCCGTCGGCAGTCGAAGCCAATGTTCCGGCCATCGAACCCGATCTCATCGAACCCATAAATACTTCACCACCATATCTCATATCAATCAAGAATGACAGTTCGATTCCTTTATAATGGAATGCATTATTAATACCACCCATCCAATCTGGATTTCCATTACCTAGTTTTTTATAATCAGAATCGAATGTAGGTAATCCATCGGCACCAATAAGGATTTCACCCTGATCGTTTCTTGTATAAGATTTTCCAAATATGTCTCCATACGAACCGCCTGCCTCTGCTACTATCTGGATCATACCCGAGTAAGAAGCATCGCTAAGTATCTGTCTTTCTATACCATCAGCCAATTCAAGAATTTTATTTTTATTCTTCGAGAAGTTAATTGTCACATCCCATGTGAAATCCTTCGTCAAAACAGGCGTTCCTGTCAATAATAGTTCAATACCGCGGTTTCTCACATTCCCTGCATTCACATATCTGTAAGAAAATCCGGTAGAAGAAGGTGTGTTCATTTTCAATATCTGGTCTTTTGCCTCTTTGTTGTAATAAGCAAAATCTAATCCTAAGCGATTATTGAACGCTTTCAACTCCAATCCTAACTCATAAGATTCGATAGTTTCATTTTTCAAATCGTATAATGCTTTTGTATCACTTTTGTTCGGAGTTAGGATAGTTGTAATTTGCCCATCCGATACATCTCTCTTTGTATGGAGCGTTCTGTAATTAAACAATTGATACGGCGAAGTATCATTACCTACTTGTGCCCACGACAAACGAACCTTACCATAATTCAATACCGAACTTTTTACATCCCATCTGTTTAGTGATTCTGTAAATATCCAGCTACCCCCTACCGATGGATAGAAATACGAGCGATTATTACTATTTAATGTAGAAGACCAGTCGTTACGAGCAGTCAAATCGAGGTATAACATATTATCGAATGCAAAAGATGCAGTACCATATAATGAGTTGATTTGTTTACGAGAGACATCCGTTCTAACATCTTTGTCCAAACCATTCGATATATTGAAAAAGTTGGGAACATAAAGACCATTTGCCTGCGTCCATAAATTATCGGTACGTGCATACATAATATTGCCACCGGCTGTAGCCACAAGACCGACTTTATCAGAGAGTGATTTATTTAATGTAATCAAGAAATCTGTATTCACCTCATAACCTGTATCTTTATTCATAATATATTCACCAGATGTTTCCCAATAAGGGGTCTTGGTAGCTTGACGCATTTCGTATTGACTAGCATTATAATCCATACCATAACGCCCTTGAATATTTAACCAATCTGTAAATTCATACTTTAATGAACCAAAACCGAGAAAACGATCTTTTCTATCATTATTCGTATTTCTATAAGCAGCCCAATAAGGGTTTCTTATAAGCCCACCGTACTGATCAGTCCATGCCACCGGCTGTCCCGATAAATCTGCACCCGTAGCTGTACTTTTTGTTCCTACCGGATAAGCATAATCAGGATAACGACTCAAATCGCTATAATGAACAGAACGAGGCATCATTAAATAATTATTGAAAATATTATCGGGGTCACCACCCAGTTTAATCCGGTTGTCTGTTCTTTGGTTTACATAAGTAATCTTAGTATCCATTGACAACTTATCCGAAAGCTTAGCTGTACCACGCACTGTAAAAGATGTTCTTCCAAAATTGCTATTAGGTACAACCCCTTTATTAGATAGGTGCATCAACCCTACACGTAGCGTACTCTTATCTGTGGCACTAGTCAGGTCGACACTGTTTGTAAAAGTAGTACCGGTACGTAAGAAATCTCTAAGATTATTATCTTCAGGAGAATATACAATATTATGACCTACGTGGTCTACAAATTTCTGACCTGTCATTTTCTCACCCCAGCTACCTGTCGAGTTCACTATGTATTGATTACCTGCCCCTTGTCCATATACATTTTGATATTCAGGAAGTTGCATAGGCGAATCGAATGTTAAGTTTGAATTGATCGAAACACCCAAACCTTTCTTTCCTGCACCTGTCTTGGTTGTTATCATAATTACACCATTACCTGCACGCGATCCATAAAGTGCCGCTGCCGCTGGTCCTTTCAAAACAGACATAGATTCGATATCGTCAGGAGAAATATCGGCCATACCGGAACCTCTATCTACAGCTCTGTTACCCCAATAGTCATCAGATCCACCGGTAGAACTATCAATAGGCACACCATCTACAACAACTAAGGGTTGGTTATTACCACCAATAGAGTTATTACCACGCAAAACGATTCTACTAGACCCTGCAGGACCTGTACCCGCTTGCTTAACTTGTAATCCGGCAACTCGACCTGTAAGTCCGTTGGCTATATTAGCTTCACGAGCTTCTGTCAGCTGATCACCTTTGATTTCCTGCAAAGCATAACCTAGTGATTTCCTATCACGTTTGATACCTAAAGCCGTTACAACCACTTCGTCTAACGCTCTGGAATCTTCGTTCAATTTAATATTGAGTGATGTTTTCCCACCCACTTGTACTTCTTGCGTTGTAAAGCCAACATACGTTATTACTAACGTCGCATTACTCGGAACTGACAATGAATAATCTCCATCCATCCCTGTCATTGTTCCATTTGTAGTTCCTTTTTGTGTCACACTAGCGCCAATAAGTGCTTCCCCCGTATTATCAGTAACTATCCCTTTTACTGTAATTCTTTCGGTTTGAGCACTTAATAACGAGCATGCAAAGAGCGCCATAAATAACATACTTATGCGCAGTGAAAATCGCCCCAGACTCTGTCTGTTTGATCTCCGATTTTTGTGTTGTCCCTCATGTTTCATACTTTGAGATTTTGATTGATGATAATTTAATACTTAACAATTTACCTTAACAAATACACTACTTTCACCTGACTTAGTAGCTGCTATACGACAACTACTTAATATATAATAACACTACTATTTTTCATTAAAAAACTTAACAGAATATTTTCGATGCAGTAACTTATGTTAAGTTTTTTTTACAATTTTATATCGGCAAATATAGATGTCTATAATACACAAAACAAGAGAATCGAGACATAATTAAAATTACTTAAAATGTCAAATTTGTTAATTTAACATTTGGTTTTATATATTTAAATAATTTAATAATCAACACTTTAAGTGATCATCCAAAGGGTATAAAAGCACACAAAACAGTCAATACACACAGCTTAACATGTTGCTAAACATCTTTTTAAAATATTTTCATATTGTACATACAAAGTGGTGCCAACAAGATAGAAAACATAGGCGGAATACAGTATATACGAGAATAATATATAACTTTGCTATAAATGAAGTTAAAGTAAAATGGCAGACTACGGACAGACAGATATAAAATACCTGGCAGGTGTAGGACCGAAGAAAGCAGAAATCCTAAATAAGGAAGTTGATGTTTTTTCGGTGGAAGACTTGTTATATTATTTTCCGTATAAATATATAGACCGCAGCCGAATATTCTTCATCCATGAGATTGATGGAAATATGCCATACATACAACTGAAAGGGCGCATTACAGAATTCGAAACAATTGGCGAAGGGCGCAACAAAAGACTTGTCGGCCGGTTTACGGATGGTACAGGATATATAGACCTAGTTTGGTTTCAAGGAGGCCGGTTTATTACCGACAAGTACAGAATAAATATGCCATACATCGTCTTTGGCAAGCCAACCCTCTTCGGGCAGAAGTTTAATATAGCACATCCTGACATTGATCCTTATATCGATGAAAAGGCACGACAAATGGGACTGATGCCTTATTACAATACAACAGAAACGATGAAGAGGCATTACCTGAATTCGAAAGCAATTCAAAAAATAGTTGCCTCTGCATTTTCTGCCTCTGTAAACCATATTACTGAAACTTTACCCGAGAAGGTAATACAGGAGGCTCGCCTCATGGACTTGAAATCGGCAATCAGAAATGTACACTTTCCCGAAACAGTCGCACTCTTGAGGGATGCTCAGCTACGATTAAAGTTTGAAGAGCTATTTTACATCCAACTCAATATTCTAAAATACACATCGGAGCGCAAGGCTAAACTGAAAGGATTTGTATTTACAAAAGTGGGCGATTATTTAAATTCTTTTTACGAAAACAATCTTCCGTTCGAACTTACCGGCGCGCAAAAGCGCATTATAAAAGAAATCCGCCAAGATATGGCAACAGGCGAACAAATGAACCGACTTTTGCAAGGTGATGTGGGTAGCGGTAAAACTCTGGTTGCACTTATGCTCATGCTCATAGCTATCGACAATGGGTTTCAAGCCTGCATAATGGCACCGACTGAAATACTAGCCACACAACATTACAACACCATAATGGAGTTTTTGGATGGATTAGATGTAAGTGTAGAACTACTGACAGGATCTACAAAGAAGAAAGATCGTGAAAGAATACATAGCAACTTATTGACTAATGATCTTAAAATATTGATCGGAACTCATGCTCTAATAGAAGACACTGTGCAATTTGCTAATCTCGGATTAGTAGTTATTGACGAGCAACATCGATTCGGGGTTGCCCAACGTGCAAAATTATGGTCTAAGAATATCAATCCGCCACACATGCTGGTGATGACAGCAACCCCTATCCCACGAACATTGGCTATGACTGTCTATGGGGATCTTGATGTTTCGGTAATTGACGAATTACCACCGGGTAGAAAACCCATACACACGATCCATCAGTATGATAAGAAAAGAGGCGCATTATATCAATCTATGCGCAAACAACTGGAAGAGGGCAGACAAATCTACATCGTATATCCACTAATAGAAGAAAGTGAAAAATTAGACTTGAAGAACTTAGAGGAGGGCTATGAACATATTTGTGAAGTTTTCCCCGAATATACTGTTTGCAAAGTACACGGAAAATTAAAACCGAAAGATAAAGAAGCCGAGATGCAGCGATTCGTCAGAAATGAAGCTCAAATTATGGTGGCGACAACTGTTATAGAAGTAGGTGTAAATGTACCTAATGCTTCAGTAATGGTTATCGAGTCGGCACAACGCTTCGGACTTTCGCAACTGCACCAGTTACGAGGACGTGTGGGGCGTGGAGCCGACCAATCTTATTGTATATTGGTTACTCCATACGAACTTTCGGCTGAAACCCGAAAGCGTATAGATATAATGGTCGAAAGTAATGACGGATTCGAAATAGCCGAAGCTGATCTAAAACTCAGAGGCCCCGGCGATCTTGAAGGAACTCAGCAAAGTGGTATTCCATTCAACTTGCGGATAGCAAATCTCGTGAAAGATTCTGAGATATTGAAATATGCCCGTGAGGTTGCACAAAATGTTTTAGATGATGATCCCCAACTCGAAAAACCTGACAATCTAATTCTGCGTCGGCAATTAAAAAAATTGGGTGGCAACAGATATAATTGGGGATTGATAAGTTAAGACAGCAAAACTTCCCGAAGTTGAACAAGCTTTCCCCTTCTCTGATATCCTTCCTACATTAGCAATAATACCTTCTGTAAAATGAGTAGAATCACCCTGTTCAATTTCCGATAAAGTTAACAGACATCACAAGCTCTCATATCAGCAACTTTTATGCATCCCTCAAAAGTTAAGACACACAACAAAGTTAAACAGCCCCAGATATATAGAGGGCAAATAAAAATTAAGCAAAAAGCATCTGTAATTTTGCCAAACCAAAATAAATAGCTAAATTCGCTGCTGTTAAAAATGCTATTCAAACACAATTTAATGACAAATTCTACTCTAAATATAATCGATTCTAACTCCTTTTTTTCTCCTGAAAATTTGGCTGTTAGCTCTATTTTATTAGAGAGAGAGAGAGAGAGAGAGAGAGAGAGAGAGAGAGAGAGAGAGAGAGAGAGAGAGAGAGAGAGAGAGAGAGAGCTATACACTGCGCACTGCACGCGTATTATAGCCAAAAGATTTAATAAAAACAATTTATCGAAGATCCTAAAATACATTAGGATCTATTACGCACATAGGTACATACCACCGTATCCATTGCTCTTGATCAGATCAATTTCACTAAATTATATAAGTGTAGTTTATAAAAACCTATCAACCGATTTATTATTGATCGGTTGCAAAAGATAACACCTCCGAACCCTTGGTTGTATAGTATTTCTTACTTGCTCAACCTTGATTTTCAGAGATGTTAGTTATTATATTAAAAAACACTTGGAAAAAGCTGCCTGTGAAGGTGGCTTTTTCACTTTCAAGTAAATCACATAAATACTGACTAGATTAACAACAATGTAGTACATTTCTCGAAAACATAACCGAGGTATATGTCTCCAAGAAATACGATATTCTTGTAACTAAATCATGATTCATTGATTTCTTTTAGAGAGTATATATTAAAAAACGGTTACAAATATAAACGTTTTTAAGTACAGAAACAATTATTTTTAAAAATAAAAAAAGCCACCTTCACAGGCAG
This sequence comes from Dysgonomonas sp. ZJ709, assembly GCF_011039195.1. Classification (NCBI taxonomy): domain Bacteria; kingdom Pseudomonadati; phylum Bacteroidota; class Bacteroidia; order Bacteroidales; family Dysgonomonadaceae; genus Dysgonomonas; species Dysgonomonas sp. ZJ709. The sequence goes on along the minus strand of NZ_JAAKEM010000019.1, from coordinate 57,242 downwards.
CTTTTTTCAAGTGTTCTTAATATGAACTAATCAATTAACATCCCAAAAAATCTTTGTTGTACGTGTATCTTTACTTTGTACAGTGCTATAATTGGGGTTTGTATTCCTCTCTAATGAAGGATATAATAGTCTGGTTGGAGGAGTCTCAAAACCATTTTCCTTTCCTTCTGATGGAAATGGAAGCAATGTAGGGTATTTGGTACGCCTCAGTTCGGTCCAACACTCGAGCCCTTGTAAGAAACCTAGATGCAGCCACTTTTGCGTTCCTATCAACTCCAGTTTTTGATCGCGAGTTCCCTGATATGCAATTCGGGTGCTAATAAAATCATTTATCTCTTGATCCGATGGCTTAGTCTCTTTATCTCCATCCAAATTAATGCTATTCAGATAGAAATAGAATGATACCGATTGCTTTACAGCTGTTTCATAAGCAGTTTTTGCATCAGCAGAGCTACCCCAACGCTCGTATGCTTCAGCTTTAATAAGATTTATCTCCGATGCTGTAATTCTGATCCCCGGCAACTTATTATTCTGCCAGATAGACACTGAATCCCAGTTGGCTGTTACTTTCTTATAATCGGCCAAGCTTTCACTTGTAGCCGTAATCGGAGCTGCAACATATTGATCCTGACCGTTCTTATCGAACATAACAGGCAAACGCACATCTTCGGTTGGAACCATTAAATTATTCACCATAAAATCAGGAGCTAGGCTGGCATATCCTTCATTTAAGGCATCATATAGATTACTAGTATAAGTTGTAAGAGGAACATTCAACACATCTACACTCTTCGGATCATAATTCCCATTATTATCGCCATCTATCAATGGGTATTTAGCAGGATTATTCAACATATTCATTATCTCTTGCTTCGCATACCCCTCCTCAACGTTAGAGATATGTATCAATAATCTCAAACGGATCGAGTTTGCATATTTCTGCCATTTCTTCACACTTCCAGCCAGCATTATATCCTGACGTGTAAATGATGCTGTGGTAGCGGCTGTCGAGAAATAAGTAGCCACTTTATCGAGATCTTCTATAAACATTTTGTAAAGCTCTTGCTGGTCGTCAAACTTAGCCGGCACATTTTGGGCTGTCAAAGAGAGGCTTCCGGCTTCGGAGAAAGGTATATCACCAAACATATCTACCAATTGAGAACCAAAATCGTACATCACAACCTTACCCGCTTGAAAAAATATCTCATTTTCAGCTTGCTGGTCTGATGGCAAATCATTTGCTACACGTTGCATCTGACGGTACATACCCATTGCACCACCATACTCAGCTGTATAGAAATCTCTCCAGTATTGCCCCAGATAACTATCATTTTGTTTATATAGTGATGAACTGTTTACCAACGTTACAGTTTGAGTATAAATAGCCTGATGGGTAATCAAAACCGTTCTCACATTCCAATATTCTGTTCTCATCCGGGCATTATTAAGCATTGAGGTAAATAATGCCGGAACACTTCCTATCTCTGTCTTTTCCGGGTTATTGAACTTATCAGCCGGATCGCAACCAATCATCATCAACGACGTTGCTAACAGTATACTAATTAGTCTGTATATCTTTTTCATTAATTCTTACTTTTAAAATTTGGCATTAATTGAGAATCCCACGCTTCTTGCCGCAGGCGACGCTCCATTATCAACTCCTTGCGACCACCATCTGCTTCCGATAGGAGCTTCAGGATCAATATTCTCTAAACTTCTCCATACATAGAATAGATTTCTTCCATACACTGTTAGTCGAAGCCCAGACAAAGCCATTTTTTTCGCAATATCATCAGGTACTCTGTAACCTACTGTTACCTCACGGAACTTAATAAAACTATTATCGTACACCATACCGTCATTCCATCCCGAAGCACCCCATGCATAAGTATTGCTATAATAATCAGCTGCCGAAACAATGGTTGAATTCGCCTTACCTGTATTCTCATTTACCCCCGAAATAATAACTCCATCATTGCGGTTATAAGATTTACCATCTGTACCTTTATATACCCAAGGTATACCACCGTTCTCGGCATCACGATACTGCATCGTCGATTCGAACATACCGGCAGACATATTATATTTAGATTGAGGAGACACGATTTGTCCGCCAAAGCGGTAATCAATTGTAAAATCTAACAAGAAATTTTTATAGTTGAAACTGTTTGACCATCCACCAACTACTTTCGGCATAATATTACCAACTTTCTCATATCTAGATTGATCTATAACATAATATCCATTATCGTTAATCAAGAATTCACCCTTGTCATTTGTCTTACGAACATAAGAATAAATGCTACCTAGTGTTTCTCCTGCCACAGCCGATATCTTTATGCTTCCTTCGTCTTCAGACCAGAATTGAACTTCATTGATACCATCTGCCAATGAATTAACCTTAGCCGAATTGAATCCAAAGTTGAAACGCGTTGTCCACTTCAATTTTCCTGTAAGAGGCATTACGCTTGCTGCAATTTCGAGACCCTGATTACCGATCTCTCCAACATTTACAGTTTGGCTATTAGCTCCACTAGATAATGGCACAGCAATATTCATAATCTGACCTTTCACCTTATTGGTATAATAGCTTATATCCAGACTTACACGATCGTCCCAGAAACGTTTCTCTAAACCAAACTCCCACTCATGCTTCATCTCGGCTTTCAAATCCATGTTGCCATATTTTCCACTCATCAAAAATGAAGGAATAGATCCTGTAACTGTTTGTAACGGCGATTGAGTAAAAGCTATATTAGCCTCATACATGGGAGGTGCATTACCTACCACACCATACGATGCTCTTAATTTACCATAAGTCATCCACGATGGCATTTTGAATGCCTCACTATATATCCAGCTACCATTTGTTGATGTATAAAAATAATGATTATTAGCCGGCGGAAGTGTAGATGCATACTCTTGGCGAGCAGTTCCTTCAAGGAATAACATATCTTTATAAGCTAAGTTCACCACTCCGATATAAGCATATTTAAGGAGTTCCATTTTACTTGATGTTGCTGTGCGCACACCATAAGAATTGGACAGGGTAAACCAGTTCTCGACATTAAGCCCGCTACTGGTCGACGAAAATTGTTCTTTATATTCCTCTTGACGGCCCTGAAAACCTCCTGCTACAGTAAATCCAAAATCAGGAGTAAATTTATCTGAATAGGTAAGCATCGCATCCCCATAAAGGATAGAGTATTGATTTTTCTGCAAACCATACATACCAGTACTACCACCAGTATTGAATGCCACAGGATATTCATTATAGCGCCTATCTTCTATATTCACAGCCGTAAAATCGTTCCCGATACGCCCTCTCAACTTAAGTTTATCTGTAATACCCCAGTTTAAAGTAGCACTTGTTATCAAACGATTTTCCGTTTCGTCGTATTCATTTTTCAACCTGTCCCAGAAATAATCTAAAACATCATAAGCACGTATATTATAGATGAAAGCCTCTTCAGGATTTCTCTTTGCATTATCGATATTAACATATTTAAAACCTCTCGAGGTTTGATAATTATTCAAAAAAGTCGATACATCTTCAGCTCTACTAAACATACCACCAAAATTGGCCAACAGGCGATTAGTAGACGTAGCCCTATTATGTGTATTCGTATTTATATAGTTGGCAACCACATCTAAAGTTATATTCCGCCTAAGATTAACTACAGTATTGAGGTTAAATGTATTTTTTGCTAATTCGCTTCCCCTTTGGATACCTGTATAATCCAGCCTTGTATATGACAAACGATAGTTTACAAGGTCTGTTTGCTTAGATAAAGCAAGATTAACATTAGAAGTAAATCCTGTTTGAAATAAATCTGCATAGTTGTTTTTTCCTTTGGCATCATAAGTACCTTGAGTGCCATCCCACCAAGTAACTTCGCGCCCATCGTATTTTGGACCAAACTGACCATATGCTCTGAAGTAAGGGCGGTACCCCCCATTCAAAGGCGAATTTGAGTCTAGAACCCAACCTTCGGCTGTCGCACCATTAGCCATATTTGTCGTAGGACCATATCCCGGACCGTATATCGTTTGATACTTTGGTAAAAAAGCTACATTCTCCATAATACCATTGTAGTTGACCTCTACACCCAGTCCTTGATCTCTCGATCCCTTTTTGGTTGTTATTACAATAACACCACTGGATGCATCCGAACCATACAATGCCGATGCCGATGCCCCTTTCAGAATTGTCATAGATTCGATGTCCATCGGATTTATATCCAACATCCCATTTCCTCTAATTCTCTGATCGCTCCAATAACCATCATTATTAGCGCCCGATCCCCCGTTTTGCCCATCGTTACGAACCATTACACCATCAACCACATACAATGGCTGCTGATTGTAATTCAATGAATTGACACCCCTTATTTGCACATTTACTGCACTTGTTGCGCCCCCAGGAGCTGTTGTAATTTTCACCCCGGCAGCTTTTCCATACAAAGCCGATGCAAAGTTGGTTGTTCCCGATTCTGTCAACTGCTTTGCAGAGATAGAACTTACAGAGTAACCAATTTCTCTTGGTGGACGTTGCACACCGATAGGCGCTGTAATAATAACAGCATCCAGCATTTTGGAGTCTACATCCATTGTTATATCAAACGAAGTTTTATTCCCTATGGTTATATTTTGGGTAAGATACCCCACATAAGAAATTTCTAAAACGGATGTACTACCAGGAACCGTCAATGAAAAATTTCCATCCACATCTGTAATAGTTCCGGCGGTTGAGTTTTTAACTTTAACTGTTACACCGATCAAGGGCTCCCCAGTCTCATCAATAATTTTTCCTTTTATTGCAATCTGTTTGCCATCTTGCAATTCTTCCATGATTTTATCTCCTTCCATCGTGACATTGCCAGCTGACACTAAGCCGACAGAACCAATGGTTAAGAAAAAGAGATATGCAAATGATACCCGCTTCAAGGAGTAAGCTATTCGCAATAAGTTAACAACATTTTTCTTCATTGTAATTAGTAATTAATGTATAAAACAATAAATAGAAAAGGTCTTTATCTATTATGACAAAGACTTCTTGTTGTCTGGGAGACGTAACCAGACAAAGTATAAAGAGCAGTATTAGCAACAGGTTGCTGCCTCAAAGAGCATTCGAACGTATTTAGTTTATTAATATGTAAAAGGGATTGTATCTTAAAAAAATATTTTCGGATACGACTGACTAAAATCACTTTATTATTAAAAGCAATCGACGTTTTAAACAAATTTTCACAAAGGCCATAAAATGAGGTGGAAATAATTCTGGACGCAGATAAATAGAGAAACAAGCCTGAAAAAACATCAGGGAGTACTATTATATGAACTATTTTTCGTATATTATTGGTGGGTAGTTTATATGAAAGCTGCGTAAAGGCAGCACAAAACAGAAGATTACATATTGGTATACAGCGTATTAATCTCTCTCTCTCTCTCTCTCTCTCTCTCTCTCTCTCTCTCTCTCTCTCTAATAAAATAGAGTTAACTACCAAATTTTCAGGAGAAAAGATGGAAGAAAGAATCATTTTATTTTGATGAAAATCGCGCATTGAAATGTTATTTTATATTTCTTACAAAGAACAAAATTAAAAAAATTTATTATAATTTATTATAAAATGGGAATAATTTTTAATATTTATTAGTATGGACAGATATAAATGGCTCAATATTTATTACTAAACATTACTAAAATCACAATAAGAAACCAACTGACACACCCTCTAATCTAATAAGAGAAAGGCTCTTACAATTCGCACATAAATTAATATATTAACAATAAGATTGAACAAAAAAAGGTGAATTTAATATCCACCTTTTTTCACATTAGCCTATTTGCATTATTATATTTACACAGCTCTTTCATTTATCATGCACCAAGACAATCTGATCAGTAGATATTCTTTACGGTGTCACGTTATTATCCTTTTTCAATTTATATACGATCGGCAATGTAAAATAAACATCTACAGCCTTCCCGTTTTGCTTCCCGGGATTCCAATTCGGCATCGATTTCACGACACGCAAAGCTTCATTGTCACAGCTAGGATGCACACCTCTTATTATCGACACATCTGTAACCTCCCCTGTACTTTTAACGATAAAACGGAGAGTTACCCGCCCTTGTATTTTCGCCTCAACAGCATCAGCTGGGTATTTAAGATTTTCTCCTATAAACTTATGCATTTCAGATTCACCACCAGGAAAGGTAGGCATTTGTTCGACTGTTACATATGTATCTCCTTTTTTCTCTCCAATTTTAAATGGTTCAGTCGTTTTTTTCTGTGGAGCTTGATCAACACCTACCTTTTCTACAAGCAATTGCTCATTATTGCTTTGCGGAGTCAACATTTCTTCCAACGGAGAGGTTACCAATTCGGGTGATGCCTGTACGGCATTACCGAGCAGCAGCACTGCTGCAAGTGGTATAGCCAACAAATATTTTGCTGACTTAAGAACAGAAGTTTTCTCTTTATTCATCATGGTAATACGTTTTTTAAGTTGTGATACATTAAAATTATTAATTATAGAAATACCGGTATTTTCATTTGAAACCTGCAGAAGTACGTATTGATAGGCCGTAGTATTAAAGCCCTCGTCCAACACTCCTTTATCGGCAAGATATTCGAGATTGACTTTCATCTCTCTCCTCAACAGCCACACAATTGGATTCCACCAAAAGCAAGCACAGAGCAATTGAGCCAACACGACATCGACTGAATGCCATTGTCTGGCATGCACACGTTCGTGAGCAATTATTTCTACTGCTTCTGCATTACAGACATTAGCACCAACAAATATCCAATTGAAAAATGAGAATGGAGAAACCTTCTTTCCCGACAATTTTATAATGCAACACCCGTCCGATTCTTCCGATTCACTCACAATCTTAAGTCTTATAATACTACTCATTTGAAAAACGAACTTCAACAGCATAATCAAGGCTATAAATGAGAGACCGATAAGTATCCAGCTCTGCACTGATACACTTGTATTTTTTTCGACAGGCATTACACCTCCTTCTATTTCAGACAACCAAAAAGCAGGAATTTGAGTTTTTTCCGCCGCTGCTACTTCGAAACTAACAGCAGGATAGAGCAAGGAGAAAAATATAGCAAATAAAAAATATATTCTTCTTATCCTCAGGAATGTATCTTTCTTCAGACAGACCATATATAGTCCATAAAAGATAGCCAACGATATTGTAACTTTAATCAGATAAATTATTATAGCATTTTCCATAACTGTAAAATTTAGACGATCAGCATTTCTTTCCTTTTTCTATCATTTGGATAATCTCAGCCAATTCTTCTGGGGATATCTTCTCTTCTTTCACAAAGAAGGAAACGAGTTCCTTATACGAATCTTCAAAATAACTCTTCACAACATTAGACATGAAGTATTTTTTGTAATCATCTTCTATTATCTGGGGGCTATATACATATACGTTCCCATATTTTTTCGAGTTGAGATAACCTTTCTGCTCAAGATTCCGAACTACAGAGGCCACTGTCGTATAAGGCGGCTTGGGTTCATCCATTGCATTTACTATATCTTTCACCACACATTCTTGCAATTGCCAAATGTGCTGCATAATTATTTCTTCCTGATGAGTTAGCTTTTCCATGTGATCTATTTTAAAAACGTAAAACTACTATTTTTTCGTAAATATACATCAAGTTTCGTAACGAGCAAATTTTCAGTAGCTTTTTTTTGAAGAAATGAATAAAAAATAGATTGGTAAGAATTAAATACCTCTTTGGAGAGGATTGGAGAGACCAGACAGATCCGTTACTATGCGTAGGGATAACAAAGAGATGGGGTATAAACTCACAGTTAATCCATACACCCTCTTTGATGAGATAGCCTTCTAAATGAAACATTCAAAAAGCTATAATTATATAAATAAGAATTATTTTACATTCTGATGAGGCGGCAATACTTTATTCTTAGCTATTGTAGCAACAAATTCTTTCAAGTAAAATGGCTCGAAATAAGCAGAATCGACAAACTCTTTTTTAGCGAAAGCATCTTCCGCCAAGTCAACCATATCAATAGCCGAGGGATAAACATTCTCGATAAAAATTGCATTTGGCGATTGAATTGCCTCTTTGCATTTAGCAGACCCATTACCGAAAAAGGCTATTCTCTGATCTTTCAATATCTCTATGAACGAAGTCTCATCAATAATATCAGCCTCAACATCACGAATAAGCATGAGTTGCGAATCGAATAGTGCATCATACACTTCCATACGACGGGCGTCGATCATCGGGCAAAGCAATATAGCCGGATCAACCAGACCTTTTTTTGCCACAGCCGATGCCATAAGTCTAAGCGTTCCGATAGCAATCATCGGAATATTCAATCCATAACATAAGCCTTTTGCTTCGGATACTCCAATACGCAAACCGGTATACGAACCGGGTCCGCAACTGACTGCAACCGCATCGAGTTTTAATCCTTTAGATCGAAGTTCTTTCGTAGCCTCGTCGACAAATGCGCCAAGCAGCACAGCGTGAGAAGGCCCCTTGGTTTCTTCTCGTTGAAAAATCAACTCACCGTCTTTCGATACGGCAACCGAGCAAACTTCTGTTGCTGTTTCTATATGTAATATACAAGCCATGTAGCAATTACGAATTATAAATTTTGAATAAGCTGCCTATCAGCTAACAATAAAAGATGATAATAGTAACACCTCTATATTCCTTTTCCTTTATAATAGATAAACATCTAAAAGGGAAACGATAGCGGATGCAAAATTACACAAATTATTAGACATGTCTATATTACCGAAAGGACAAGAAACATAAAAATAGCAAATAATTGTAATCGTGATAGTGAAAAAGTGATATCGGCAGCATTTTATTTTACTATACCTTGTAGAATAAAAAACAAGAGACTGTTCCTTAATAAGAAACAGTCTCTTGCGAATTAAAATTTTAAACAACTAGTGAAAGTCACCCGATTTATAAATCAGAATCGTATTCCCAGCTTAAGCATTGGCTGTGCAATTACTGATATATTATGATTGTCGGATGACAACAAACCCAATCCTGCTTGAGGGCGTATATTATATACTGAATATTGATAGGATACAGGACGTACATCGAAGCCTACAAATAAAGCATTCGAGAAGAAATAGTCTGCACCTACCACGGGAGCCACTTTCCACGAGTACGCCTCTCCTACCGATGCACCCATATATTTTTCGCTATCAGAACCATTAGCTTTCATTCTTCCGTAAGCAAACCCGAACTCTCCTCCTATACGCAGATAGAGTTGATCGTAACGTGTTTTGAAATAATGATCGGCACCTGCACCAATATAAAACTGCATGCTATTGCTACTTGGCACAGCATTGTATGTCGGGACATCTCCCAACTCATCACCTGTTCCCGTAACTTCGGTATAACCGGGATTGTGGCTATTATCAAATCCTCCTGTAAGCTTTAAAGCCCATTTATCAGTCAAAAACCAACGACCCTCAACACTGAGTATCATTTTATTGTCGAACCATGAAGACATGGGAGCCGACAGCGTATATTCCGACAAATTGGGTTCCGGAGCCGACTTTCCGATATACGATCCTACTCCCAAATTGAGAGAGACCATCAGGTCTCCTTTCTTAAGGGGCTCAAAATCGTTACCTTGTGCCGAAACCATAAAGGCAAAAGACAGGAGCATTACTAAACATATTATTTTTTTCATTCTTAGCTACTGTTTTAATCCCGATAGAGACAGAGGCAAGACTATCTTACCTCCGGAACTCTATTTGGATAGATTAACCTTCTTATTTCAACTTATCGTCTACAACTTTCTTAGCTGCTTCAAGTAATTTTTCTTGTACCTTCAAGTCAGCTTCGTCTTGTGCAAGTTGTTTTTCTAAATTAGCAATAATTGCTTTTTGGTTTTGAACAGCATTTGTATTGCTAGCTTTAGATTCTGCAATATATACATTCATCCCAGCCACAGCATCTTTATTATCAGCAATACTCAACTCCAACGCTTTTATCTTGGTAGGTTTGTATTCAGACAGCAATTGAGCACCATTCAACGTAAGACCCTCCAAAGAATCGTAGCTATCGCTCAATACTTGAGCTTCAGTTCTCTTATCGTCTGCAGCCTTTACAGCTTTTGTTTTAGCGGCTAAAGTTGTTTTCACAGAAGCTTCTAATGTTGCTGGAGTTTTGTCGTCTTTATAAAGTGCTTTCACTTCTTTCATTGCTGCCAGATCAGCATTGTACGATGCTACAATATTTGCTTGAGCAGTAATTGTATTTTGATTCGTAATTACAATTGTATGCTGATCGCCATAAGCAATATCCGCATCACTTTCAGCTGTTTGAGCAGCAGCAAGAGCTACACCGGCAGCAGTAACAGCTTGTTGCGCAGCAGCAACTTGTGCAGGAGTAGCATTAGCCGGCAAATTAGCTTGTGCATCTAAAGCATTGTTATAAGTTGTTTGAGCTGTAACAGTTTTGGCAGTAGCAGCTTTCAGGGCGGCATGTAGTCCGTCTATTTTAGCGTTAGCAGCAGCAAAATCAGCCTCAGCCTTAGTTTTTATTACTTCGGCATTTTTAAGTTCAACCTCAATATTTCTGATTTCAATATCCAATTCTGCAATAGAATAATAAACAGCACCCATCATATCCAGCTCATTATTCCAGCCACTCGTATATTTCATGGCACCATTATCGCGGAATTTTCTCAGCAAGTCCACTGCATTATTGTAGCTTGTAACCGCTGCATCTTCAGCTTTTTCAAGAGGAGGCAGTTCTGTAAAGTTGATCTTATCTTCAGCTGTTTTCAGCCTGGTCATTTCCGCTTTCAATGCTTTTACATCATTCGATACAACAAGATTATTCCAATATGCAAGTTCTTTTGTATCTTTTGCAATATCTACTTCTAAATCTGCAATATTATGTTTGATAAATAATATTTGAGATTCCAAAGCGTTCGGTGCTTTAACCTCTAATGCAGCAAGAACACCCTTAGCACCTACAATATCTACTTTTGCCATTTCAATATTAATCTTCAGGTCGTTTACTTTTCCAATCAGACTTTTGTACTTGTCGATAGCATCCTCCAATACAGGATCACCGTTTTTTGCCATGTCTAAAGCTTGTTGCAGAGCCAACAATTCTGTTTGCAGACTAATTTGCAATTTTTGCAAATCTCCCTTAGCTAGCGCTACAGCCAAGTCAACCTCAGCCTGAGTCCTAGCCAACTGTATTTCTTCACCCTTAGCTACAGCCTCTTTGTACTTAGCTTCGGCTAAAGTTAATGCTGCATCGGCTTCTGATGTAATTTTTGTAGCTTCTGCCTGAGCATTCTTCAACGCTGCTTCTGCTTTTAGTTGTTCAGCCCGGGCACCGCGCAAAGCTGTTACGGTAGACGACTCCGTGTCATCAACGCATGATAAGGTTGTCAATGATAATCCCGCAACAAGAGCTAGTGCAGGAATGTAAAATTTAATTTTCTTCATAATAAAAAAATAGTTAATAAAAAAAACGTTTCATATTTAAAAGTGTTATATAGGCTATTATATTAAATTTATAGGAGTATAGATAATATAGTTTTAACAATAAGAATTCATACCTTTGCTAGATTTTAGTTTTTAGTTAAATGAATATGTATTAAAAATGCACGCATCAATATTCTGAAAATGAGATGGATTTCCCACCGCATTCACTTGTGTAGCTCAGACATAATTCTGGCCTCCATCGCTCTTTGAGCATTTGTTTTTGTTTACCCGAAAATCGTCAATTCAACGAATTTGCGACTCTTAAAAAAAACAATGTGAGACTGAATATGTCATTACAGGCTTTACTTTTTGTTGCGTTTTCCGATTTTCATTATTGTAGCATTTAAGAGATAAGGGTTTTAATTTTTGAATTTATATAGCTGCATTATCAAATCGTAAAAAAACGAATATGCTTAGCCTGTAAAGACTATTTATTATACCTAACACTCGTTATAAAACAAAACTGAAACATTAAAATACAATATTAAATTGTATAATATTCGCAAATATACAATCATTAATTGTAAATAAAAATGTTTCTTTTATTTTTTTTAAAAAAAATATTAAAATTACATGGATAGCTGGAATAGACTAAATGAAGTTATTATATCTACAGGTTTAACAACCAATGCTTTTGCCTCAAGCATTGGCTTGAAAAGATCTGAAAACCTATACAGAATAAAAAAGGGTAAAAATTCGATCAGTAAAGATTTAGCCGACGCTATTGCAACAAAATATTGCAACATAAGTAAATCATGGTTGCTCACAGGCGAGGGATCCATGTATATTGAAAACAACGAAAAAGACACACATTCGTCGTCCTACAAAAAAATACCGTTCTATGACTCTGTATATACTGACATAGAGCCGATAGCTGATGGCAAAAAAAACGAACCTTCATATTATATAGAAGTCCCAAGCTTGATGAATTGTGACTTCGCTACTCTTTTTGTCGGAGATTCAATGGCACCGGAGATACCCTCCGGAGCGATTGTCACGCTAAAAGAGATAAATATTGAATCTATACTTCCCGGCGAGATGTATCTCATTGTAACAGATGCATACAGCACCATCAAGTATATAAGGACTGCTGAAAATGACAATTCAATATTACGCCTGATTCCCAAAAACACAGAGTCGTACGACGATGCTATAATCAAGAAGGCTCAAATCAAGCGTCTATACTTGGTTAAAGGTGTAATATCAACAAAGGTTCTATGACAAGAGAATTAAAATATACAATCGAATACTAACACTCATAACCCGACATCTAAAATTATTAAGCCGGTCAATTATGTTAAAAACATCTTTTTTTCGTACATTTGACCTAACAAGAATCGGAATATGCAGAAATTCATTCCAATTCATTAAAACATTCAAATAGAAAACAATCTATATTATGGCAAAAAAAAGAATTCCACATAAAACAGATAAAAGAAAAAGCAAATCAGATATAGCAAATGCTGTCATCAATTTTTTCAACAAAAATTCGGGGGACTCATTTAGCCCCAAACAAGTAAATGAAAAACTCGGTTTCACCAGATCTGCCGAAAGACAAATAGTACAAAACATAATGCATAGCCTGATCGAAGATGCTTTCATCGTAGAAACCAGTCAGGGCAAATATAAATCGAACAACAGAGGTATACTACTCGAAGGCTCTTTCGAAAGGAGAAGCAACGGGAAGAATTTCTTTGTACCCGAAGATGGCAATCCGAACATATTTGTGGCCGAACGCAATTCTATGCATGCCATGAATGGAGATCGTGTACGCATTCAAGTATTAGCACAAGCCAGAGGACGCGATCCTGAGGGTGAAGTTATAGATATACTTGAACGCAAGCAAAACAGATTTGTAGGTACACTCGATGTACAAAAACAGTTTGCATTCTTGGTAATGGACAGCAAGATACTGGCTAATGATATATTCATACCAAAAGAAAATCTGCAAAATGGGCAGGATGGAGACAAGGCTATTGTAGAAATAGTAGAGTGGCCTCAAAAAGCAAAGAACCCGATAGGAAAGGTTATTGATATTCTGGGAAAACCGGGAGATAACAATACCGAAATGAATGCTATCCTAGCCGAATTTGGTCTACCATATAAATATCCAAAAGCAGTAGAAGAAGCTGCAAATCAGATTTCGGACGTAATAACAGAAGAAGAAATAGCCCGCCGCGAAGATTTCAGACAGACTACTACATTTACGATAGACCCTCGTGATGCTAAAGACTTTGACGATGCATTATCTATCAAAAAATTGTCTAATGGCAATTGGGAGGTAGGAGTGCATATTGCCGACGTAACACATTACGTAAGAGAAGGTGACATCATAGACAAAGAAGGTGAAGAAAGAGCAACCTCGATCTACCTTGTAGACAGAACCGTGCCGATGCTACCCGAACATTTGAGCAATGGATTATGTTCGTTACGACCAAATGAAGAAAAGCTTTGCTACGCAGCCATATTCGAAATGGATGAGAATGCCGACATAAAGAATCACCGCATCACACGCACAGTCATCAATTCGGACAGACGATTCACATACGAAGAAGCCCAAGACATAATAGAAGGTGGCGAAGGCGATTTCAAAGAAGAGATTCTTAAACTTGATCAATTGGCTAAAAAGCTAAGAGGAAAACGTTTTTCTGATGGTGCAATCGCTTTCGACCGCCATGAGGTACGATTCGAAATAGACGAAAAAGGCAAACCGATCAGTGTTTATTTCAAATATGCAAAAGACTCGAATAAACTTATCGAAGAATTCATGCTTTTGGCAAACCGTACGGTTGCTGAATTTGTCGGAAAAGTTCCCGAAGGCAAACATGCCAAAACGTTTGTCTATCGTATTCACGACTGGCCAAACAACGAAAAAATGGAAAACCTTTCGGAATTTATTCGCCGATTCGGTTATAAAATACAAACAACCGGAGATAAGATGGCTGTGTCGAAATCGATAAACCATCTACTGGAACAAGTAACAGGAAAACCGGAAGAAAATCTGATATCGACAATCGCAATTCGTGCAATGGCTAAGGCGATTTATTCGACCGTAAACATTGGTCACTATGGTTTAGCATTCGATTATTATACCCACTTCACATCGCCCATACGCCGTTATCCGGATATGATGGTACACCGCTTGCTTACCGAGTATCTGCATGGAGGCAAGAGTGTGAGCAAACAGCTTTATGAAGATAAGTGTAAGCATAGTTCCGATATGGAACAATTGGCTGCTAACGCCGAAAGAGCCTCTATCAAATACAAACAAGTTGAATTTATGTCCGACAAGCTTGGGCAGGTATTCGATGCCGTTATATCGGGAATTACCGAGTGGGGACTGTATGCCGAAATCAACGAAAACAAATGTGAGGGTATGATTCCTATCCGCGATCTGGACGATGATTTCTACGAATTTGACGAAAAGAACTACTGCCTGCGTGGCCGTCGCAACAAGCGTAAATATCAATTAGGAGATGCTATTAAAGTAAAAGTAGCAAGGACTAATCTGGAACGCAAGCAACTGGATTTCGCACTGGTGGAAGATGAATCCGATACTTCTAAAAAAGTGAAATAGACTGAGCTCATTAAATAAAATAAGGCTTGTTACTTTGATGTAGCAAGCCTTATTTATTTGTATATCTTATTTCTTGGTTTTTCTGTCTTGTTTTTCAATTTCAACTTCTCCCGAAGGGCGTATCATTACCCCTCCGCCTTTAGCTTCTCCAAATAGCGGATTACCATCGGCATCAAAAGTAAATTTCTGCAAATAGACATGACGGTTATTCCATCCACCTTCCAGATTGAGTTTGGAATGGTAGTATATCCAATATTCTTTATTATCGGTCGATGTGGTCATACTGGCATGTCCAACACCATAAACGGCAGAATTTCCCTGAAAAACAGGCTTCAGCGATTTGATCCACGAATTGGGATCAAGCGGGTCGCTGTCGGAAGATTTCAAGCGAAGCTGCCCCAGCTTGTAATGTTCGCTCCAAGAACCACGGGTTGAATAAAGGATGAAGACATCATCGTTATGTTGAAGTACCTGTGGACCTTCCTGTAAAATAATCTGATCTCCTTTTTCCCATTCCAGTTCGGGCTTCGATAGGAGCACCCGTTTTCCCAGTGTCCACGGATTAACCAGTTCTGCTATGTAAAGGTATTGATCTACGTCGTGATGATCATGCAAGGCATTCCACCCCGACCAGATAGCGTAATTCTTCCCTTTGTGCTGAAGGACAGTCATATCGATAGACCAACAGTTATCTTTTTTAGTTTCGGGGTCGTCTCCCGTATAAAACATTCCTCTATCGGTGTATGGTCCAAAGGGATTATCTGCTTCCAAAACTCCGGCACGTTGCGCATAAAATGGCGTTCCTTTATGTACAGAACCGGCATAATAGATATACCATTTACCATCGATGGGATGTATTTCGGGTGCCCAAAGATTATAGCTGTTCCACGCGTTTTGAGGAGGCATCCATACAACTTCTTCTTTCTCAAACTTTGTGAGGAAACGAGATTCTGTTACTGCAAATCCACCGCCTTTATTAAAGATCGTATAGTATTTTCCATTATGCTTTACTATAAATGGATCGGCTCCTTTGCGCAAAGGGTTTGTAAAGGTATTTTCGACTTTATCTTTTTTTTGATCAGATGCCGGATATAGCCCCAAACTGAAAATAGATACAAAAATTAATAGTGCTATTTTATTCATATATTTTTATTTTAGAAGTCCCCTACTTTCATTTAGGAACTTACAAAAACGAATGCTGAAAATGTATTAGACGAAGCTAAGAGAAACTTGTTGACAAGTTATAAATATTTTTTTACCGATACAAGACGATACGAAAGTATCAGCTATCCGAAATATGAAATACAGTATCTTGCCATTAAATAAACATTAAGAAGGCTTGCTACATCCAGTCAGCAAGCCTTCTTGTCATATATAAATGTGTTATTAAGGTTTATTTGTTTTCTGCTGTAAGTGCACCTTTTGTTTTATAATTTTCTACTAGATAGTTATCACCCTCAGCCATGTCGACAAGTGCATACACTCCTACTCCGCAAATCTGCATTTCGTCTAGAGCATCTACCAGATTTCTGAAAGAGGAATCGTTTGTCGGTTTTATAACAGCAATAATACTTTCATCCGACTTCTTAATAGCCTCAACTCCTATCTTATAATCTTGATCTGATATCTGTTTTTGATACCGTTTTTGTTTCAATTCGCGTATTTTTGCGATAGATACAGCATTGCGCTCCAGCAATACGTTTCGCATACCTTCGTAATCGGTAGCTTTGAGAGAAGCAAAATTGTCATAATCAGCTATACCTGCATAGTAATATACTTTATCGTCTTCGCCCAGTATAAAGGTGAGTGTTCTTGATTGCGGTATTTCAGTAGCTCCTGTATTTTCGGTATCTTTTGCAGGCACTGCAATATCCATCACTTGCGGCATACTTAGCGTAGTACAAAACATAAAGAAGCATATTAGCAACATGTTCATATCCACCATCGGAGTAAAATCGACTGATAAAAGTTTCCGTGTCATTTTGTTTCTCTTACCGTTACCCCCTCTGTTTTCTGAATTTATATTAGCCATGATATTAAGTGTTTGAAAGGTTAAACATTTGTTAAAGATTTATTCTTTATTCTTTAGATGAATATTTTGGTGGAAATCCATAAAGGATGTCCACTTATTTTCATTTATCTTTGTAATCCAAAACATCATCGAACGAAAAAAGCCTAGAAATAAACGAGATAGAGCAGATTACCACATCTGTTTTATCTGCTGAACTACTTTAACTATGAAAAATAGAATCTTCATATTTGTCAGTATATTCTTATATTTCATTTTGATATTTCTTATTGGGAAAGTAATTTTCATTCTTGCCCACACAAGTATGTCTATGTCCGAATCCTTCTCTCTTAATGATATATTAGAGGTGCTCTATCATGGACTTCCGCTCGACTTGTCGATGAGTGGCTATCTAAGCGTACTACCGGCGCTATTCCTTATTCTCTCAATATGGTTTAACCCAAAAGCAATAGCCAAGATCTGCAATATATATTTTTCTTTCGTACTAAGCCTTATTACGATCGTTAGTATTGCCGACATTTTTATTTATCCTCACTGGGGATTCCATTTCGATTCTACTGTATTCTTTTATCTCAAAAATCCGGAAGAAGCAATTGGTAGTGGTTCAGCAACAGAAATTTTTGCAGGCATATTACTCTCTGCTATTTTTATTTCAATTATCTATTTAGGATACAGCTACATCATCAAACGACAAATACTAAAACTGAAAATACCGAAATCGATAGGTAAAACATGCTTAGTGATGATTGTTCTCATGGCAATGCTAATTCTACCCATCAGAGGTGGCTTAAGTGTATCTACTATGAATGTAGGCAAAGTATATTTCAGCGACAATATGTTTCTTAATCACGCCGCAGTCAATCCCCATTTCAATCTTATGTACTCATTTTTCAAATCGGAAGACTTTGCATCCCAATATCAATTCTTTAATAAACAAGAGGCGATCCGAATTTTTGACGAATTAAACAAGCAACCTAAAAACGATAGTATAATCAAGCTATTAAATACAGATAAACCCAACATTATATTTTTTATCCTCGAGAGCTTTTCAGCAAACGTAGCGAATGATTCGCTCATAGCACCTAATATGAATAAGTTTGCCAAAGAAGGCATCTCTTTCAAAAACTTTTACGCCAACAGCTTCCGTACCGATAGAGGATTGGTATCTATACTTAGCGGTTATCCGGCACACCCGACAACTGCTATAATGAAATATCCACAAAAGACGCAATCGCTTCCGGCAATACCTGCATCACTCAAGGAAAGTGGCTATAATTTATCTTTCTATTATGGTGGTGATGCCGACTTTGCAAACATGCGCTCTTATTTTGTAGGCAGTTGTATGATTTGTGATATAACATCCGAAGAAGAATTCCCATTATCTGATCGTCTCACTAAATGGGGTGTTCCCGACCAAATACTCATCGACAGAGTTTACAGCGACCTTATAGAGAAGCAACCTAAAGAACCGTTTATGAAGACCGTGCTGACACTTAGCAGCCACGAGCCATTCGATGTGCCATCCAAAGGATTCGACGAGCCATTTATCAATGCAGTAGCATATACAGACAGTTGCCTTGGCAGCTTTGTTGACAAGCTAAAAACCACAGAACTCTGGAAGAATACGCTTATCGTACTGGTTGCCGACCACTGTATGCAGTCGTACCCTTCGGGGGTAGACAACAACTCGCCCGAGCGATTTCGCATTCCGATGATCTGGCTCGGAGGAGCCGTAAAAGCACCGGCCGATGTTCTCGATTACGGTTCGCAAAACGACATTGCCGCTACTCTCCTATCGCAGATGAATATAAACCATAGTGACTTTAAGTTCAGCAAAAACATGTTTAATCCTGACGCAAACAAATTTGCCTTCTATTCTTATGTCAATGGATTCTCAATGGTAAATATAGACGGTAGTATTATTTATGACAATGATAAGAATAGTATTATAGAACAATCGGGCGATAAAACATTAGAGAAGAAAGCGAAGGCATTTTTTCAAAATATGTATTTAGATTTGGGCAGCAGATAGAAAAGATAGCGAGCAGCAAATACTGAATACCCAACCGACTCTAAACACCTCATCCGATTTTAAGATCACGATTCACATTTTATCGCTCCTAACATTTAAGCTATAACTTTTTTTGTTTACAAAAAAGGTCGTACTTTTGTTTCCTTCTTATAAAGAAAGAACTAACTAATAACATAAGTATTAATTCGATGAATTTTGTTGAAGAACTAAGATGGAGAGGTATGATTCAAGAAATCATGCCGGGAACAGAAGAACAACTACAAAAAGAATTGACTTCGGGGTACGTAGGGATAGACCCCACTGCCGATTCGTTACACATCGGCCATCTGGTGAGTGTAATGATGCTGAAGCATTTCCAACGCGCAGGACACCGCCCTATAGCCCTTGTTGGCGGAGCTACCGGTATGATCGGAGACCCTTCGATGAAATCGCAGGAGCGCAATCTACTGGACGAGGCGACACTACGTCATAATCAGGATTCGATAAAGAAGCAACTCGC
The DNA here is from genome assembly GCF_011039195.1 of Dysgonomonas sp. ZJ709. Taxonomy (NCBI): domain Bacteria; kingdom Pseudomonadati; phylum Bacteroidota; class Bacteroidia; order Bacteroidales; family Dysgonomonadaceae; genus Dysgonomonas; species Dysgonomonas sp. ZJ709. Next base: position 37,566 of record NZ_JAAKEM010000019.1, on the reverse strand, counting down.
TAACTTTTTAGATTTCGAGTCAGATAAGCCTAATGCAGCATTGTTGGTAAACAACTATGACTGGATGAAAGATATTTCTTTTCTCGACTTTATCCGCGATACAGGTAAGCACATCACAGTGAATTACATGATGTCTAAGGATTCGGTAAAGAAGCGACTGAGTGGCGAAGCGTCGGAAGGAATGTCTTTTACTGAGTTTTCGTATCAGCTACTACAAGCATACGATTTCTATCATTTATATAAGACAATGGGTTGTAGAATCCAAATGGGAGGTTCGGATCAATGGGGGAATATCACCACCGGAACCGAACTTATCAGACGCAAAACAAGCGGAGGCGAAGCCTTTGCCCTTGTATGCCCATTGATAACTAAAGCTGATGGCGGCAAATTCGGAAAAACAGAGTCGGGCAATGTTTGGCTAGATCGTAAATATACTTCGCCTTACAAATTCTACCAATTCTGGCTGAATGTCAGCGATGCGGATGCAGAAAAATACATCAAGATATTTACGGCTCTCAGCAAAGACGAAATAGAAGCTTTGGTTGAAGAACAAAAAGCAGCGCCACACTTGCGCCCACTGCAAAAACGTCTGGCAAAAGAAGTCACTGTGATGGTTCACTCGGAAGAAGATTATAATGCGGCTGTAGATGCCTCAAATATTCTATTCGGCAATTCGACTGCCGATGCCCTTAAGAAACTCGACGAGGAGACTTTCCTGCAAGTGTTCGAGGGTGTACCTACATTCGATATATCTAAAGATGAATTAGCGACAGGAATCAAAGCTGTAGACCTATTAACGGAGAGTGCAGCAGTGTTTCCATCGAAAGGTGAGATGCGAAAGACTGTACAAGCCGGCGGTGTGATGCTAAACAAAGAAAAAATTGAAAATTTCGATGACATCATAAACAACTCTTATCTGATTGCAGGTAAATACATTATAGCGCAACGAGGCAAGAAGAATTATTTCTTATTGATAGTAAAATGAAAATTGTTGTCCAATAATTTTGGAAATTAATAAAAACATTATACTTTTGCACTGCCTTACGAGGTTATAGGATTGTCTCATGGTGTAATGGCAGCACTGCAGATTTTGATTCTGCCTGTCTAGGTTCGAATCCTAGTGAGACAACAATACGAGAAACAGACCGCTGGTTATCATAATGATGACTAGCGGTTTTTCTTTTTGGGCAAGAAGCTTACCAATATAAGATGATGCATAAAGAGAGCTAAGGCTAGCGTATCTAAAAATAAACTAAAGACAAATGATATAGGTATGCCTCTTTGTTCTTAGATGGAGGTATAACAAACTTCTTGGAAAATCCAGACAATACAAAAGCGACCGGTTAAGATCGCTTTCTCTCTTTAACTATTACATTTTTCTCTTAAATATTACTCATCTAAATTCCAGAATTTACCAGTTCCGTGCTTTTTTAACAGGTTAATTATATGCTCCTTATTGAGATCCTTTATTGGAACATCATACAAATTTACCATACCCGTTATAGTTGCCCGTCTTTTTAATTCGTTTACAAAATCATCTGTAAACAGTTCCAGAAGGGGTGTTGAGTTTTCTTCATCCTCCAGCTTTCCAAAGAAGATGTATCCATCATAGTTGTTACTATAACTCCCGGCTCTTGGATCGAATTTCATAGGTATCATTCCATCAAAAGGCTCTTTGCCAAACGGGCTGTTTTTCAAATCAAAGGCAGTAGGGACATTTCTGTTCAACTCAAACACATAATCAAATAGACCATTTCTTATTCGTCCTCCCATTTCCCCTTTATTTCCGATACTGGGACAATGCGGAAAAATTGAGAAAATATCATTACCTGAAAAACGTTCTACTAGTTGTGCGCCAGCTGATAAAGCCGGAATTTGCCCCGGAGGTGTCGAATATGTACCAGAGATATGAGATTTATATCCGTGTCCAAATCCAACAATAAACAATGAATTTCTTCTGTCTTTGGACGATTGAATTGTCTGTTGGATAATATCTGCCATCTGCGTATTTCTATCTTTACTTTTCTTTGATTGGCTTTGGAATTCTTCTGCTGTTGTTATAGATGGCCACGCAAGCTGCTCATCGGCAAATATCACTTTTATTTTTTTATTATCAGGTAATTTTTTATTGAGTTCTCTCAATGCAATCATAAAATCGAATTGACCTTTATCCGTCCAACCAGCTAACTGCTGACAACCAAAAATATTTAATAAGATAGATTTATCCAGTTCTTCTTGTTCATAGAAACGATCCAACTCTTTTTGATTGCAAGCCCCAAATTCCATAAAAATTGTTCCTGTAGTTTCCACAAACTTAGGATCAGCGATAATCTGCCTCAACAGATCCCACGAAACTGTTCTTCTATGCGCTTCTCCATAGATCACAAGTTTATGTTTGGCAAGTTTCTCAAGCACATAGTTTTTAGGCTGTTTACCATATGTTTTTATATATTTTGTAAAATTGAGAGTATCTTTCGGCGTTTGTTTTAGAAACTCCATTCTTGGGATATAAGAAGCTAGTGTAGGTAAATGATTTGTTGCTTTATTTTGAGCATCAACAAAATCCCCTCCTCCATCTTCTTTTGCAAGCAACCATTCTCCATTTTCTTTACTAAAATATATGATCAAATGAAATGAGTTTGCATCATCCATTGTGCTAATAACAGCTGCTGTTGAATCTCTATAAATGATGCATTCCTTTATTCTCCAGTTTAATATTTTATTTTTCAACTCTTCAGGAACTTCTCTATCCGGAGTTCTTTGTTTAGAAAAAGACTGATAAATACTATAAGAGCTATATGCTCTCTTCATACTCATTTTCCCGTTCGCAGCTATATTGCTTATTGAGATAAAAGCATCTATCGGAGTTGCTTTAGAATATTTTTCAGGAAAATCTTTTACTCGTTTGTCTACAGCAATTGTCTTGAAGTCGTTTGCGTTTTGGGATATTGCCGTTAGTGTAGTAAGGCTAAAAACCAGACAGCAACATACAATCTTAAATGATCTCTTAATTCTTTTCATGATGTTAAATTTTAATTTTTACTCGTTTTACTTTTTATTCAAAGTAAGAGCAAAACTGGCTAAATCATATTTATATCACGATAGAATCGAGGGTGCAACAAGCAGAATCAAACATCATAATATCAGCAACTTAACAGATAGACTCCGTTAAATAGTTTATATCTGACGACATGAACTTTATATTGATGAAAAGAATAAGTTATTTGCTAATAAATTCTACAATATCTTCGGCTTGTTGCATGTCAAGCTTCTCTCGTATTGTAGTTTTTCGCTGATAGATAGTCCGGATACTTTGCTGGGTTATGACGCTTATTTCTTTTGTTGTAAAATTAGCACAAAGCAGGCAGCATAATTGAATTTCCTTTTCGGCTAAGACATCTCCATAAGATTTTTGCATTCTTGTATAAAAGTTGTCATACAGTGAGTCAATCAACGTATATAAATCTTCCCATACGATAAGTGAATCGACAGGAATTTCGTCATTCGTGATTTTTGCTATACGTTGCAACATTTCCTGATTCTGATTTGTAGGGTTAGATGCAGTCAGGCGAATAAGCCCCAGCTGTTGCAGTAGAACCTTTTTGAAATATGAGCTATTTTCTCTGTTCTTTCTCAGATCGTCAGAGACATCGGCCAACAATTGATGGAGAGATTCCATCTTCTCATCCATCTGAGAGAGTTTTTCTTTTTTCTTCTTTATATAAATATATGTTGTAATGGCAACTATCGATATTAGAAAAAGGATGCTCAATAACAATAGTTGGGTACGCTGTTTTTTTATAATGAGAGCTTGGTTTTGCTCAGAGAGTTTTTGCTTAGCCAACAATTGCTCCTCAAATTTTATCATTTCATATTTTTGTGCAGCCCTTAAAGAATCAGTATACTGTCCAATTAAGCTAAAATTAAACGAATCACCCCTTCCATAATCTATAAGATTCTGAAAAAAAGACAATCCTTTTTTTGTGGCTAAAAAGCTTCTATCTGCATCGTTGCCCGAATGTTGCTCAATGGTCTTATCCAGATAATATTGTGCCGAATCTAATTTGTGTTGTTGTAGGAATATTATCGCTGTTGTATAAGGCACTAAATTATGAAATGAGTTAGCTTTATACTGTTCCATCTCTCTCATGTTGGCTAGAGCTTTATCATAGTTCTTAGCAATTATTTGTACATCTGTATAGTTTCGGTAATAATGTAGAGCACTTACAGTGTCTTTTTGTTGCTTAGCAAGAGCGATTGCCTTTTGCATCCAATAATCTATCGTGTCGTTATTATGAATTTGACAATAAGCTAAGCCTGCCATATAGAATGTTGAGGGAACAGAGTCATTATATTCTATAGCTTTTTTATAATAATTGTATGCTAACTCATACTCATTCTTTGTATAAAAGTCACTTGCTACCGACCGAAGTATTTTATATGTAAAAAGGCTATCATTTGTATTTTCAGCAAGACTTGATGCCTCTGCCATATAGTATTTATAGTTTGCCGTATCGCCTTTCCAGAATAAATGATTAAGAACCAGCATATAGGTATCTTTTAATTCTCTTTGCATATCGTGATTTTTGTAATAGTCTAAAGAGACCATTATTGTAGAGTCTTCGATTGTAGACTTTCCTTTCAAAACATGTGAAGTTGTACGCAATCGCCAATAGTCAGCTTTTTCTTTATCTGTCAGTTCATTATCCGCAATTTTGTCTAAAATATATTTAGCACTATCCGGATGAGAATATATAATAGAATCTGCCTGTGTCAATAGTTTTGTGGTTTGCTCAGATTGAGCACATGCCCCCAAAAGCAAAATGCTGAATACTATGCAGATAAAAGCTATTAGTTTACTTTCCATATGATTATTAGAGTTTTAAACAAAGGTATGATTTTTGTTTAAGTAATAATTATTATTCATTTTTATTGCATTTGCGGACTTATAGATGCATGGATCTTTTTAGCTTGGGATATTCTTATATCCTCCTTCTTCTCATAGTTTAACCTTGAGAATAAATGATAAAAATTCTTGCGTAAACTTTGGCATAAACTGGATTACTGGGAGCATTTAACACCCCTTATCCATCTTCAAGAAGTCATTTTCATAAAAAAAATGAAAAGAACTATTCATGGGCAAATAAGTGCATTATTTTGAAGATATTTCACTCCAAATAGCAATTTTTCTTATAAAAAGAAAAAAAAACGTCATTTTTTTATCACTTATGCAGACACGATATAAGAGGCATCTTAACCACATAATGACTCCCTTACGGAGTATTTCTTACATGTAATATTCTTTTTTTTCTAAAAAAGTTATATCTTTGTAAAATATTCGTATAAGGACTCACAAAACTCTATAAATTAGCAGCACACATTTAAAATTGCATTTATTGATAATTTCATCTCACATGTTAAAAAAAGACTAAGTACACCATTAATTGTGTAATTGGGACTATGTAACGTCTTAATTATAGCCATTTTCATTGCAAAATGGAGAACAATATTAATCGACAAAACTTTACAAATTTATAAAGAATGAGAAATTGTATCTTATTAACGCTTATTGCGTTTGTTGCTACCATACTAGCTTCCTCAAGCTTAGTAGCACAAGTAACAATAGGAAGCGGCAAAGAACCCAACCCCGGAAGCTTGTTAGACTTGAAACAAACAGATGAAACTGGTGTAAATTCGACTCTAGGACTTATGCCCCCGAGAGTAGAATTGACAGACGCCAAAAATCTGTACCCGATGTTTACAAACGATGCAGACTATGCATCTAACACTAACGACAAAAAAACAGGTGAGGACAAAAATCATGTTGGCCTGTTAGTATTTAACACCAATCAGTGTCTTTTAGGAACAGAATTTTCCAGAGGAATATTTGTCTGGAATGGTTTATCGTGGAAACCACTGATCAAACCGGGAAGCACTACAGGCACAACTACAGATGTTAATATACATACAGATTCCAGAGATGGAAGCACATTTAAGGCTCGAAAATTCGGTACAGCCGGAGAGTGGATGATCGAAAACCTACATGCAAATAAATATGCAGGAGAGGGTGCTTCAATAGGTGGCACACCGTCTTTGTCAACATCAACCACCGATAAAACTAAACGATGGGCATATCCGACCAAGAATGGAGGAAGCCCCTTAAATCCCGAACTGTACGATAACCAGCCAGAATTAGGCTATTTATTTAATTGGTATGCGGCTAGCGGTTCAGATGATGTTGCAAACAACGATGAAGGAGAAGGCACAGCAAACGAATTAGCAACAGGCACCAGAGGAATCTGTCCTGTCGGTTGGCATCTACCGAGTGATGTAGAGTGGAATATTTTGGAAGATGAGATAAGAAGACACTATTCAGATTATTCTTCTCTTACAACCGCCTCAACAACAGGCAACCTTGTTGTGCTGGGGAAAAGAGGTGATTATAGTCAAGCTATGAGAGCAGCATGTTATCCGATAGAGATCGCAAAACTGTCTGATGGTAAAAGCTACTCTATCAACAAAGGAGGTTTCGCGGCATACATGTCGGGTGAAATAGTTGATCTTTCTACAACTGCAGGCATGGGTGCATATAGCGCATTCTGGACAGCCAGTTCGCGAGGAGGAGGTCAAGCATGGAAAAGAGTACTGACAGCAGACGAAAAGACTGTTGATCGAAATACTGCAAAGGCGACAGATATGCTTTCTGTTCGCTGTAAACTTACTGAAGAATTTGCTCGATGCGGAGACTTGTTAAGAGACAGAGAAGGTAACGCCTATCAAACAGCTACATTTGGCAATGCCGGATGTTGGATGACTCAAAATCTTATATCTACAAAGAACTCTATAATTACATTGGTAGAAAATGTAAATAGCACTGATGAAACAGAAGCATACTATGCCAAGCCGAATCAGTCGTCGACCGATCCTATGCAAGGCTATCTGTACACATGGAATGCCGCGATGGCAAAATCGTTAGCTACAGAAACATTTATATCTACAGAAACTTCGACAACAGTATCTAGTACTCAAGGTATCTGCCCTGACGGATGGGTATTACCAAGCGAAGCGGATTGGAATATACTGGAAGAAGAAATAGCAAAAAACCCGGCGCAATATTCGACTAATACAACTGCGATATCGTGGGCAGGCAAAGACTTTGCAACAATGATGGGATGGAGACGTCCTGCTGACAGCAGCACTGGATGGGGACAAAATATGAGATCTACAAAAATTGTAAATGGTATAGCACACGAGTTGGCATCGAAAAGCAAAGATGCTAATGCCGGTTTTGCAGCGCTATTAGTTGGTTCATTAGAATCTGGAACAGCACAAAGCTCTTTTGGAAATTACACTAACATCTGGACAAGCAATGATGTATTCACGCCTATAGGTGGAGACGCAAACGTAAGATACCGTGGTCTATCTCACAAAGACAATGGAGTTTATCGCGGCGATGCATCCAAGTCATCTATGCTAACGGTTAGATGTAAACTTAAAGACTAACAGATCAGTACAATTACATTCAATTCTTTCAGCGTAAAAAATAAGAAATACAATATAAAATGAAAATTAAAATATTTATAATAAGCTACCTGTTGAGCTTCCCTCTTTTTCTATTGGGACAGCCACTAATGCTGGCACCTCAAAATACAAAAGATTCGGGCATCTATCCTCCAGGATATGTTAACCCCGACAATTGGTCGTTCACATGTTTCGATTATATGGGATCTGTGAAGTTCACTTCTGCATATAGGTTCTATTCACCAACAAATGGAACAGCAGCAGCCAATCCTCGTTCTTATGGGTTTAGTATCCCACTGGTAGCTGATTTAAATGGAGATGGTTATCCGGAAATTATTACAAGTAGAACATATGCCGACGGAAGTATTTACGGATGGCACCAAGGGCTCCTAATTTATAATGGACAAACAGGGGAACTCATATCAAATTTGGAATATCCGGGATTAACTGCCGGAGCCTATTTCTTTAATTATGATTATCATACTTCCCCATCAATCATGGCATTGGTAGATTCAGATAGAGATGGTACGGTAGAGGTCGTTATTGCTTTTCCTTCTAGAAATATAGGGGCAGGACTTGCACAATATACAAGTTCTCTTATGTCTTTTAACTTAGTTTATAATGCAGTATCAAAGACATATTCGTTACAACAAAAATGGAAAGCCAATAATTATAATAGTGGTGCCACAAATATACATTTATATGGGAAAACAATTCCTCAGATCGTAGATATCGAGGGAGATGGAGTGCCAGAAGTGTTAGTTCAAAATAAGATTTACAATGCAAAAACAGGTGCTTTATTAATTGCATTAGAAACACTAGGCTCCACAGCCTATACAGGAGCGGATGCAAAGGCTACTACAGGAGCTCTAACAGATGGAGGTGATACTAATATCCCTTTTAGCTATATTTACGATATCGACTTAGACGGAAATTACGAAGTTATTGCCGGGGGTAAAATATACTATGATTTAAATCTCGCCAGTGGCACTTATAAAATTCTACAAATGCCCGGAGTGGGAGATGGTCGTACCGGTATTGCAGATATAGATGGAGATGGTATTGCAGATGTAGTAGTGGTGAATCGAGTATCCTCCACACAAATCAAGATTGTTGTTTGGAATCCAAATTTTTGGATAATAAACCCATCCGACGGGAAAACGATAATAAAAAATCCGGCGACAACTCCGGTTCCAACTATACTTGCAGAACTAACATTCAATATAGACACCAATGCTACAGCGCAAGGGAATAACTCTTACGTATACATCGGGGATATAGATGGACGGGAACAAACTGTGGGCGGAAAGAAATACAGACTACCAGAAATAGCTATACTAAGTGGACGCATCAGAGGCTCTCAATTAGTTCAGCATCCTAATATCAATGGATTAGGATTTCCGACCTCTACAACAATTTCTGCAGGACAAGGAGTTCTTATTGGGTTTACTTTTGACCCTGCAGAAACTAATGTTCAGAATAAATTGAAAACATCGTTCGTGCTGGAACATAATGATAGATCTATTAATACCGGCTTTACGATGTTCGACTTTGACAATGATGGAATGCAGGAGATATGTTACAGGGATGAGGCAACATTGCGAATCATAAAAGCAGGAGTTCAACCTTATGTTCCGCTGTCATATACAGAAACGAGCAATCCTAATGTGATCTTATTTAGTAAGCCTGTGATTTCATTTACAGGTTTCGAATATCCTGTAATTGCCGATATAGATAATGATTCATCTGCCGAGATGGTAGTTATCGGACGTAACCAGTTAGGTTCGGATTATGCGTTTGGATTCCCTTTTGCAGTTGGTACCAATGGCGATAAATTTGCACCCGCACTATCTGTCTGGAATCAGTTTATGTACGATCCATTCAAGATAAACGAAGATATGACAACACCTATCGGTAAGGCAATAAATCGTCTAAAAGGCGAATACGAATTTACGAAAGTGGTTAGGGATGCAAATGGCACAATAACTAAAGTTATAGAGAATTATAATCCATATAACTGTACTCTGGGGCAATTACCTAAATTCATGACAAATCAGGGAGAGTATAATGGAACGATTTATGATAATATGTTCGAACCGATTATATTCCTGACAGAAGCATATCTTATAAACGAGAAAGATGCGAATACTAATAAAAGGCCTAAAATTGTAACTATCAGCAACAAACTGTATATACAGGTTTATGTCGGCAATAAGAGTACAGCTCAAACAGATATCTCTAGTAATACACCTATCAGTGTCTACAATGATAAAATAGGTGGCACTACTTTTCTGAAGAAAATAACATTAAAAGATTGTGGATTAAGTGCATCGGCAATAAGAGCAGGAGAAGAAGTACTACTCAATATCCCTATTGAAGACGAGTTTGGTTCGTATATTTTCCGTCTGAGTGATGACTCCAATTTTGCTAACCTCTCAAATATTAGTTGGCATTTTGGTACTAATGAAGCTGGAATGAATGATCAAACTAATTTCACGGGAACTGCTACACGTGCTTTCCGCGATTGTGACTGGTCTGACCAAACAGCACGTGCTGCTAAATTCAAGTTGAATGATGATGCCCTTACGCTACAAGAGTACGGCACTATTACGACTAATATTCTGAGTAATGATATTCTACCACTCGACTTTGTAGCAACATTTAGTAGTGCTATCATTACCGCAGCTCCAACAAGTGGTACTTTAAAATTCACAGGATCTAATTTGACAGGTAATATAATCTATACACATACGGGAACTGCTCCTTTAGCTAATGGTATCGATAAGTTTACTTATCAACTGAGCTATAAAAGTACAGGTGGTGCGACAAAAATTTTGACTGCCAATGTCTACATCTTTATTCTGCAAAGCGATCTGGGTGGCTTTGCCGCATGTTATAACGAGGATTACACTGCAGCACTTAAAAACGCTCCATCGGGAGTTGAATATAGTTGGTATGAAGTGGATGGAACAACGGAAGTGGGAACAAATCCTCAACAATCGATTGTTATCTCAAACATTACCACCACTATGAATTACAAGATCAAGCCTGTAGTTCCTACAAATTATGTTGAGTATAGCGAACTATCTTTCCCTCAAGGCGACTTGTCTATCAAGACTGTTACCGGCAGTGAAGGTGACGTTAAAAAACTGCAATGGACCGGTAAAATAAGTTCTGATTGGTACAATCCGGCAAACTGGGTAGATGAAGCTAATGCGGAAGCTACTTTTGCTCCTACCGGTTGTGTAGATGCTATTATACCAATGGTTACTACAAACTATCCATCACTAAATAAAGATAGTAAAGTTTCTCAGTTGAGCCTGAAGGATAGAGCGATGATCGCAAATGCCCATAAATTGACTTACAATGGTGTAGATATAGAACTAATTTTGAAGAATGTAGAGCAGAATAAATGGATGGTATTGTCTGCGCCTCTGCGTAAGACCTATGCCGGCGACTATCTTCCAATGGATGCCGACAACAATCAGATCAAGAAAGCGATGTATATGAGTTTCTATGAAAAGATGAATCCTGATAATTCAGCATCTACGGCAGAAAGCTCTACACTGACTCGCCCATTTGGTAAAATTGAAAGCGATCTTCCGTTAGGGCAAGGATTTATGCTATATGCCGATAGAAAGTATGCTGAAAATCCTCGATTATTATTCCCTTCGGGAACAAATCAATATACATACAATATGCACAATGCTTTAGGTATGCAACCAAGAACGCAGGCATCTGAGACCTTATCTCGTGTAGATGGCTCTACCGATGTTAGCAAAGGACGTTTCATTTTCGAGGCTGCAACAGATTTGAGTGCAACAGACGGATCGTTTACTGTCACTTACAGCGGAACTTATATTCTTGTTGTAAACCCATTCCCAACTTCATTCAACATTAAAAAATTCCTGGAAGTTAACTCAAGTGTTTTAGCCCAAGAATATAAAATTTGGTCCGGTACTTCAGATAACTTTATCGGATTGGTAAATGGAAACGACGGAACAACTTGGAAAATAAAAGATGGTGCCACATTTACTCCTATTGGCAGTACAGATGTATACGCAGCACCATTTCAATCTTTCTTTGTTAAAACATTGGGATCTTCTTCGGTAAATCTAAAATACGAGCCGGAAACTATGACTAAAGGGCAAGCTACCAATTTCTCTTATTAAGAAAGCCTGTCTAAATTATATAAAAAGCTATCCAGAATATTTTGGATAGCTTTTTTATTGTGGATATAGGACGAGTTATTTTGTGTCTGGAATAGCCACTAACAGACAAAGCATTTTAAGATACCAGCTCTGCCTGCGTTATATTTCTGCTTTTATTTATATATTTGAGTTAAATACAAAAATTACAGATTATGCTTATTTGTTGGATTCCATTCTTAATTATATATTTTGTATGGCTCAGAAAGAAAAAGCCATTTACAAAGGATAAAACATATAATTTTCCACTATGCGAGTTTTCAATAGTAATACAACAGAAGTTATTTTAATTATTAATATATGATAATATATCAACACCAAATACCATATTTTTTACAATAAAAACAGCAACTAAATAAAAAAAAGACAGGTTTAATTGAACTTTATTAATGGTTAATTGTTAAAATAAAAGATAATACCATTATAAATGTTAACTAAATCCTAAGCATCATGAAAAAATCCTTTTTCATTCTAGTCACTTTATTAATTTTTACAGCAGCAAATAGTAATCTAAAAGCACAGGACGTATCTTTCGGGTCTGAGAATAAATCCGGTGATATCTTTACAGCTAAAGTTACTTGTACTCAGGCTGCAACTGTTACTTTCGAATTACAAACCAGTAGCTCGCTCGAATACAAATGGGCTAACTATCAGGTATGGGGTGTTACTTCAGTAAAAGTTTACTGTACTGTTTATACTCCCGGCAGAAGAGTAGATTATCTGACTGTTGATCTTCCCAGAGGAGAATCCAATGTTCAGATAAACGGGTCTAAAACTACAGCAGTCATGCTGGTAAGTACGATCAATGGGAAGCCCGGTACCACCCGCCCTATAGTTGTTACATTTAACTGATTTATATTTTAAAATATAAAAGCTAACGATTGATTGTTAGCTTTTTTTATGTCTTTCAACTACCTTATAAACTATAAGATTTATTTGATCAAGATAGTATTAAATGATTGTGGCGAAAGGTTCGGTGCAATATGCTTATCCCCTATTTTCACATTCACAGTTTTAGGTATATCCTCATCGTTTTGAATAATTATTGCAATACTATTATCCGTATTTCGGAATGCCATCAAATTTGTAAAATCACCCGAAAGAGCGAGCCTCCTAGCTCCCGGAAGCACATAATGGCTAAAGTGTTTCATCAAGTAATATTCATAATTATACTTGTACGTTTTTGTCGCTACATCTACCGAAACTAACGAATTCTGACTCCATCCCCATCTGCTGATGCCCCCTTTGTCGAGCGATGTATTCCAATAGGTGTAAACATTTGTTCCATTGTTGAGATAATGCTTCATCAATTCCCAAGCATAGCAACAATACTGCCAGTCATTTCTTCCATCACCACATTCCTGTTCTGTCTGATATATTTTAAGTGCAGGGTAATCTTCGTGTATTTTACCTACTGCTCCTTTTCCTGCCCATTGAAAACCAACTCCTTTAATATACTTACTACTATTGGCATCTTGCAGTAATGTATCTACTAACAGAGCGTTAGCACGTTCCATTGTTCCAAACATCACATCCACACCTTGCTTCTGCATCTGTGGACCTAAGTATTCTCCTACGAACTTATTAATTCCTTCGGCAGTCCACGTACAGCTAGGAAAAATCTGACACGAATTAAACTCATTCTGAGGCATTACAGCAAATATGTCAACTCCTTGTTGCTTGTAAGCATCCACATATTTTGAAAAATACAGAGCGTATGCCTTAAAATAGGCATCTTCCTGAATAAACATATTTGAACCTTCTGCCCCTTGCTTATTTACATCAAGGCCATTGTGATACTTCTCATCCAAATCCTTTGGCGGTACTGCACAAGCATAGTGTTTATTGTATTTCATCCACGAAGGCGGACACCATGGTGATCCCCACACCTTCAATGCCGGATTATATTTTTGAGCATTCTTTATAAAAGGCACTAATGTCTCCATATCGTTTGCAATAGTGAAGTTCTTCATGTCAAAATCGCCATCTGTTTCATTATACGAATACCATTCTCTAGAGAAATCATTTGCACCAACAGGCATTCTGCATATTGTGAAATTTGCACCAACTCCCGGCTCGAATAGTTCTTTCATAATGCTTTCGCGATCTTCTGCACTTAGTGAAGAAAGCGAAGTCCAACCCAGTTCGTTGAAACATGTACCGAACCCATCGATCGTTTGCTGCGGGTTGTTCAAATCTATTTCGACATCGAACTGCTCGCTATCTACATATTCCAAGCCCTGACTTGAATAAATCCACGAACTATCGGATGTAGTGGCGACCCATTCTATCGATGTTTTTTTGTCGCAGGATGATAAAATTGCCGTGATACCGAAAAGAAGTATTAGAAACTTTTTCATAAAATAAGATTTAGGTTATTCTTCGTATTTTATCTAAAAGTAATAATATTTGACTTAAGAGTCTTATTCTCAAAATAAAAATAGTATAAATACTTCATTCTAATCTAATTTCTATATCCTAAATATTTTTAATAAATAAGATAAATCAATACCTTTGTAGGTATACCGAATCAATACCCTCAATAAAATGAAAAACAGATTTACTCTACTGGCTATTTGTTATGCCATTTGTTTATTCAGTTATGCTCAGATAGCAATTGTAAAAGATGGAAAACCCCAGTCCCGCATTGTAGTCAACGAAAAAGACAGCATCGATATGCAAGCTGCAAAGCTGATGCAGAACTTCTCAGAGAAGATAACGGGTGCAAAGTTGGAAATTGTATCAAATAATAATAAGATTAAAAAAGGCGATATATTAATCGGTGACTTTCAGCTACCGACAAGCGACATCGATCAGTCAAAAATTACAGAAGATGGTTTTATACTCTCCACCAAAGATGGCTATATACGTGTAGCAGGCAATAAAGGCAAGGGCACAATATACGGAGTAGTAACGCTTCTCGAAGACTATTTTGGCATTCGTTACTTTGCAGAAAACACATATAGCCTCAACAAGAGTAAAGATATGATTGTAGATAGTAACATTCACAGAATTGACAATCCCTCGTTTCGATATCGTCAGACACAGTCGTACAGCCTAAAAAATGACCCTGTCTATAAATTATGGCACAGACTTGAACAACCAAACGAAGTATTTGCCGATAATCTATGGGTACATACATTCAACCATTTACTTCCCGCTTCCGAATTTGGAGAGAAACACCCCGAATATTACTCATTCATAAACGGTCAGCGCAGGCCCGGAACAGCTAGCCAATGGTGTCTGACAAACCCCGAAGTTTTTGATATCGTATCACATCGCTTAGATTCCATATTCAAGAAGAACCCTGATAAGAACATAATTTCAGTCAGTCAGAACGATAGTCAGACACATTGCTATTGTGATGCTTGTAAAGCAATAGACGAAAAAGAAGGAAGCCCATCGGGAACAATCATCTATTTTCTGAATAAGCTCGCCGAACGTTTCCCCGATAAAGAATTCTCTACACTTGCTTACCTATATTCTGTTCCGCCTCCGAAGCATATTAAACCGTTACCCAATGTAAACATTATGTTATGTGACATCGATTGTTATAGGGAGGTTACATTACCCGAAAACCCTTCGGGACAAGCTTTTGTAAAAGATATGGAAGGATGGGCAAAGATCACCAATAATATATTTGTTTGGGACTATGGTATTAACTTCGATAATTATGTGTCGCCTTTTCCTAATTTCCACATACTGCAACCCAATATGCAGTTATTCAAGAAAAATGGAGCGACAATGCATTTCTCACAAATAGCCAGTATCAGAGGTGGGGATTTTTCCGAACTTCGCAGCTATGTAGTAGCTAAGCTATTATGGAACGTAGATGCCGATGTGGATGCAATTATACAATCTTTCCTCGAAGGATATTATGGCAAAGAGGCTGCCCCATACCTGTACGAATATATGAAAACTCAGCAGGGCGCTCTTATCGGCAGCAATATACCCCTTTGGATATACGACACTCCAGTAACACACAAATCGGGTATGCTAAACGATGCCATGATGAGACGTTACAAAGCTCTTTTCGACAAAGCAGAGCAAGCTGTGGCTGCAAATCCGACCTATCTCGACAGAGTGAGAATGGCGCGTCTGCCGATCCAATATGCAGAATTAGAAATAGCTCGTACCAAACCGATTGAAGACACTGAAAGTTTAAAAACGAAACTGGCTCTATTTCGTAAACGGGCAGCAGATTTCGGCGTAACCAGCCTTAATGAACGTAATAATACAGTCGAAGAATATTGCGATTTATACATACAACGCAATTTGTCTCACGATAAAAAAAGTCTGGCACAAGGGGCTAAGATAGATTTCATTGTTCCGGCAAATGCCCCTTACGATAAAATTGCCGGCACAGCATTAACCGATGGTTTATATGGTGGCGCCACTTTCAACGAGGCTTGGGTAGGCTGGTTGAAAGATGCAGAATTTATTATCGATCTGGGAGAAACAAAACAGATAACAAGTGTTGAAGGAGATTTTCTTCATAAGCTAGGTGCATGGATTCTGCTACCTAAGAGCATGACAGCTTATACATCTACCAACAATAAAGATTTCACTTTAATGGGGCATGTAGATATACCCGAAGATCGGGATATTGAAGTAAAATATGTAAATATTGCAGTAAAATCGGAAAAAGCCATAAGTACCCGCTATATAAAAGTAAAAATCGGAACAATCGGATTATGTCCGCCATGGCATTACGGAGTAGGAAATCCTGCCTGGTACTTCCTCGATGAAATTACAGTGTATTAAATAAAACCACTCAAAATTGGATATATAATTACAGGCTGTTTTCTACTGCGACAACAGCCTGTAATTATTTATAAAATAGAGCATAACAATAAGTTACACAGCAATCAAACCATACTATTTATATAAAATCTAAATAATTACCACACCCTTTCAAAAAAAAAGGTTTGAATTCCCTAAACCTCAAGGGGGGTATTCTTGTTTTTATAGTATATTTGTACCTCCAAAACTATTAAGATGGTCATGAAAAATTTATTTCTTAATTCTACTTTTTCTATTTTGGGAGTTATTCTCCTACTTTCTTCTTGTACAAAAAAGGGAAATCACGAAGCCAATCTGATAGCGTTCGACACGATTAACGTGGCGAGGGTATACCATCTTGACAATGATTCTACAAAACCATCTTGCTCGTTGAAGATTGACTATATCTACCCCAATCAGTTTGAGAATGCAGATGTACTTGCCAAAATTCAGCAAGAATTGAACTTTGTATTTATGGAAGGAGATGTTTACGAAACACTTACGCCTATAGATGCTGTTAATAAATACGTCAACGACTATATAACAAACTACAAAGAAGAAGTAGAGTCTCAATTTGGGAACTGGGAAGAATCGGGAGAAACTGAAGATTACTTTTCATTCTACAAGACGCTTAGCAGCGAGATACTGTTTAATGAAGCAAACATTCTTTCTTATCAGATAAAAATGATGGATTATAAAGGTGGTGCTAACTCATCTACTTTATATCAAAATATAGTATTCGATCTCAATACAGGAAATGTTATTAAAGAACAGGATATATTTTCTCCCAACTACAAAAAATTACTGAATACATTACTTATTAACAAGATAGTCGCTCAAAACAAAGTACAAAAACCGGAAGACTTGCTTGAATTTGGATACTATGGTATAGAAGATCTTACATCCAATGGCAATTTCTATGTAGATAATAAAGGTATTACCTATATATACAATCAGAGAGAAATAGCAGCTCCATCTTTGGGCGAAATCCGTATATTTATTTCTTACAACGAAATAGAAAATCTATTGAGCGAAAATTCACCGATATCAGTCCTTTCCGGAAAATAACTATGGATATAATCTTAAAATACTTTCCTCATATCAGCGAGGAACAAAAAAGACAGTTTGCGGCACTATACGATTTGTATGTTGACTGGAATTCTAAAATCAATGTAATCTCGCGAAAAGATATTGAGAATTTATATACTCACCATGTTCTACATTCTTTGGCTATAGCTAAACTCATTAAGTTTACCGATGGTACAAAAATAATGGATGTTGGTACAGGCGGAGGCTTCCCCGGAGTACCTTTAGCTATACTGTTTCCTAAGTGTCAGTTTTTGTTAGTAGATAGTATTGGTAAGAAAATACGAGTAGCTACCGAAGTATCGGAAGCCATCGGATTGAAAAACATACAATTCCGTCATTGCCGTGCCGAAGAAGAAAAAGGACTGTTCGACTTTGTAGTCAGCCGTGCTGTAATGCCTTTGCCTGATTTAGTGAAAATTATCCGCAAAAACATTTCGAAAGAGCAGAAGAATGCCATCCCAAATGGATTGATCTGTTTGAAAGGCGGCAACCTCGACGCAGAAATGAAGCCGTTTAAGAAAAGTGCCGAAGCAGACGATCTCACAATGTATTTTGAAGAAGAATACTTCGAGACTAAGAAAATCGTTTACGTCCTCATTTAATTAAACATCGTATATAGCAACTCATTTTAAGCCGCTCTAATCCCTCCCAGAAGGGCTACTTACTTGGATGGGTAACAACTCGATCTGAAAACTTTAGTCAGAACTTGCCGCATTTATTTGTGGTTTGTCCGATCGACTTTGCTTAAGCATCCACTCATACATCTGAGGATATTTCTCATAAAGATACTGTATCCCATGCCCTTCGCCTTTTAATTTTGTAAACTTAATCTCCCCTTTACATTCAGACAGAGCATCTACAATACGTTCTGTTTCAGAGATAGGTATTTTATCGTCGGCTGTTCCATGAAATGTCCATATTGGAGTGTCTTTAAGATTACAAACACGGGGCATATCACTATCATTACAACCTCCACACAACGGCACTATTGCAGCAAATTTATCAGGATAATCCATCGCAACTATATAAGTGCCATATCCTCCCATGCTTATACCAGTGAGATAAACTCTGTTAATATCAATGCGATACTCGGCTAGTATTTTTGTATATAGTGGCTCAAACCAATCTTCTGATGACCAATATTTATTATCAGGGCATTGAGGTGAAACTATAATAAAATCGAAATCGTTTCCCTGATCCACCAAATAAGGCAATCCATACTCTTTCAGCTTATTTAAATCGTTTCCTTTCTGCGAACCTCCATGAAGGTAGATTACGAGAGGGTAATTTTTGGTTTGTTCAGAATAGTCTTTAGGCAGATACAGCAGATAATTGTAATTTGCTTTGGGCTTCGGCTGTGAATAGATATACCCACAAAAATAAAAAGTAAATAGTAAAAATAAGTATATCCTTGTGCTCATCAAGAAGTCAATTATAAATAAGATCTGCAAAGATATTATTTTATTATTAAAGCACCTGTTGATGAGAAAAGAACTACCGAACCTTCGCCGACATGGAATTGTTATAAACAAAGAGGGTAAATTCAGAAACAATACTCGGTAATATACTAGCGGCTCCCAATCAGATAAGCTGTGCAGTTTTAGCTGATTTAAGTAATAAGTTTCAATAATATTTTTCGCCAAAACAGTAACAAAATAAAATATAGATTACAAATTTAAGTAATAAAGATTATGAAAGTAGCATTACTAGGAGCAACAGGATTCGTAGGTTCACACCTATTACAAGAACTATTATCGAGAGGTTATGAGGTAACTGCAATTGCCCGTTCGGCAGAAAAGATTCCCGTAAAAGACGGAAAGCCAAAAACAATAAGCGCAGATGTTACCGATCCGAAGGCTTTAGCCAAGGCAATAAAAGGAAATGACATTGTACTTAGCGCATTCAACGCAGGATGGTCAAACCCGAATATTTATGACGATTTCATGAAAGGATCGCAGGCGATACAAGCAGCAGTAAAAGCAGCGGGAGTAAAACGCTATCTTGTTATCGGCGGTGCAGGCAGTTTATTCATAAACGGCAATCAAATAGTAGATGGTAAAGACTTTCCGGCCGAAATAAAAGGCGGAGCTACAGCTGCGAGGGATTATCTGAACTTACTGAAAAAAGAAACTGAACTGGACTGGACAGTATTCTCTCCTGCAATTGAGATGCATTCTGGTATTAAAACAGGTCGCACAGGCAAATACCGCACTGAAACAGAAAGCCCCGTTTTCGACAGCAACGGACATTCTAAATTATCAGTAGAAGATTTAGCGGTGGCAGTAGTAGACGAAATAGAAAACCATAAGTTTTCTCGTCAAAGATTTACTGCCGGATATTAAGACCGAAAAATTCGTAGCAACATATAAGTGGGTCTTTCATAAGCAAATGCACATTATCTAAGTGTTACTCTCTTTTGTCATTCTGAACGAAGTGAAGAATCCCCACTCTTGATAAGAGATTCTTCACTTCGTTCAGAATGATAAAATCACACGAAGAATTACTTGTGACACTCTCTCTTTTTCTATAAAATCATTTAAAAGAAATAGCCTCGGATAGAAAAAATTGTATCTTTAATCTTATATTTCAAACCCGATAAAAATAGAATAATAAATATGATTGTAAGAACATTCGAATTCAATCCAATAAGCGAAAATACATACATAGCTTACGACGAAACCAACGAGTGCGTGGTAATCGATCCGGGATGTTTCTATCCCGATGAAAAAGCAGAGCTATTCAATTTCATTACCGATAAAGAGCTTATAGTAAAACATCTCATTAATACACATCTTCATTTCGATCATGTATTCGGCAGCAGTTTTGTAGAAGAGCAATTTCAGATAAAAACGGAAGCCAACAAAAATGATGAATTCTTATTGGAGCAAATGCCAAAACAATTGCAAATGTTTGGCTTTAAAGATGCGAATACCAAAGCCCCTCAAATAGGAAAATATCTTAAAGAAAATGATGTAATCACATTCGGAAAACAACGAATGATTGTATTAGAAGTACCCGGACATTCTCCCGGTAGTGTAGTATTCTACAATCAGGATGCAGGATGTATATTTGTGGGAGATGTACTATTCAGAGGCAGTGTCGGACGAACCGATCTGGCCGGAGGTAGCCATATTCAGTTGATTACAGGCATCAAACAAAAACTATTAACGTTACCCTACGAGACTATTGTATATCCCGGACATGGACCGACAACTACAATAGGATACGAAGCGAAGAATAACCCATATCTACAATAAATAAAAACACAAAAAATTATGGAGACCGAAAAATTCCAGTATCGTCACATTGGTATCAATGCCGAAGATCAAAAGCTAATGTTGGCTAAAATCGGTGTAAAATCGATTGACGAACTGATAGACCAAACCATTCCTCAAAACATCAGGTTACAAGGAAAATTGAATTTGCCGGAAGCACTAAGTGAGCATGAATATGCCGAAGAAATGGCGCTCATGGCATCTAAAAACAGAATAAGTGCATCATATATAGGAATGGGCTGGTACGATACCGTTGCTCCTGCTCCTATCATCCGCAATGTATTTGAGAATCCGGTATGGTACACATCATACACACCATACCAAGCCGAAATATCGCAAGGACGGCTGGAAGCTTTGATGAACTTTCAAACAATGGTGAGTGATCTGACAGGATTACCGTTATCGAACAGCTCGTTGCTAGACGAATCGACAGCAGGAGCTGAAGCCGTAACAATGATGTATGCATTACGCAGCCGCGATCAGATTAAAAACGGAGCAAACAAAGTATTTGTAGACCAATATATTTTCCCTCAAACTCTTGCTGTTATAGAAACACGCATGAAACCGCAAGGAATAGAGGTGGTAATAGGTAGTTACAGAGAAATAGCATTAGACAATAGTTATTTCGCTGCCGTAATACAATATCCTAACTCGAATGGAAGCGTTGAAGATTATGCCGCTTTCACCGAAAAAGCACACAGTGCCGATTGTAAAGTTGCTGTTGCCACAGATCTTATGGCATTAGCCCTACTTACACCTCCGGGAGATTGGGGAGCAGATATCGCATTCGGTAGCAGCCAACGATTTGGTATACCAATGTTTTACGGTGGACCATCGGCAGGATTTTTCGCTACGAAAGAAGAATATAAACGTAACATTCCGGGACGTATCATAGGTGTATCGAAAGATGCTTATGGAAAAGCAGCCTATCGCATGGCTCTTCAAACCCGCGAACAACATATCAAAAGAGAGAAAGCGACATCTAATATATGTACTGCACAAGCATTACTAGCAACAATGGCAGGATTTTATGCAGTATATCACGGACCGAAAGGCTTAGAAAATATTGCAAAACGTATCCATTCTGCAACCGCTCTTATCAGCGATGAACTAAAAGAGTTGGGTTATATTTGCGAGAACGAGCAATACTTCGACACATTGAAAGTTGCACTTCCTGATGGAATAACACAGGACATGATTCATGATATGGCCGAAATGCGCGATATCAATCTAAGATATTTTACAACAGGCGAAATAGGAATCAGCATAGACGAAACTATCACCGAATATAAAGCGCACGAACTTCTTGCTGTTTTCGCTATGGCAAAAGGCAGAATGGAAGTATTTATGATAGACGATCTTCCTGAAAAATGTATTATAAAGGAGCAATTTATCCGTAAAAGCAGTTATCTGCAACACGAGGTGTATAATTTATACCATACCGAAACTGAACTGATGCGCTATATAAAACGCCTCGACAGAAAAGATATATCTCTGGCACATTCCATGATTTCGTTAGGCTCATGTACAATGAAACTGAATGCAGCATCGGAGCTATTGCCATTGTCGTTAGGTGGATTTCAAAACATCCATCCTTTTGCACCCGAGTCTCAAACACAGGGGTACACCGAACTAATAGGCGAACTGAAAGAATATCTCAAAGAAATAACAGGATTTGCTGATGTAAGCTTCCAGCCTAATTCGGGCGCAGCCGGAGAATATGCAGGGCTAATGACCATCCGCACATACCTTGAAAGTATAGGAGAAGGACATCGCAGTATTATATTGATACCGGCTTCGGCACATGGAACCAATCCGGCATCAGCAATTCAAGCAGGATACGAGACTGTAACAATTGCCTGCGACGAACTGGGCAATGTCAATATGGAAGATCTTGTTTCGAAAGCAGAGTTACACAAATCCGATCTTGCCGGCTGTATGATTACATACCCGTCTACACATGGAATTTTCGAGAAAGAAATAAAAGAAATGTGCAAGGTTGTACACGACAATGGCGGACAAGTATATATGGACGGTGCAAATATGAATGCTCAGGTAGGTCTTACCAATCCGGGCTTTATAGGAGCAGATGTATGCCATCTTAATCTACACAAAACATTTGCCATACCACATGGTGGCGGTGGTCCGGGCGAAGGTCCTATCTGCGTTGCAGAACATTTAGTTCCGTTCCTGCCACACCATCCACAGACAGACGGCAGCACGCTCAATACTGTTGCTTCTGCCCCTTATGGCAGCGCAGGCATCCTCCCTATCACATACGGTTATATTCGCATGATGGGAGCTGACGGACTGACAAATGCAACAAAAACAGCAATACTAAATGCTAATTATCTGGCTGAAGCCTTAAAAGATACTTATGGTATTGTTTATAGAGGAACAACGGGCAGAGTCGGTCACGAACTGATACTGGAATGCCGAAACGTAAAAGAAACATCGGGCATCACAGAGAGTGACATCGCAAAACGCCTTATGGACTACGGCTACCATGCTCCTACCCTTTCGTTTCCGGTACATGGTACACTGATGATAGAACCAACCGAAAGTGAAAGCCTTGCAGAGCTAAATCGCTTCATCGAAACTATGAATCAGATTTGGGAGGAAATAAAAGAGGTGGAAAATGGCGTTTACAGCAAAGAAGACAATGTTTTAATAAATGCACCACATCCCGAATATGAGATATGCGCAGATGAATGGAAACATGCATACCCACGCTCAAAAGCAGCGTATCCACTTGATTTTGTGAAGAATAACAAATTTTGGATAAATGTTGCCCGCATCGATAATGCGTATGGCGACCGCAATTTGATCAGTTGCCTTTGCGATATGGGATAATTTTTTCTTAAAATTAACATTTTAATCTAAACAGAATAGCGTTGTAAATCGTTTACTATGGAACGATAACTATTAAATTTAAAGTTAAGTTATGAATATTAAGATTTTTTCATTAGTTCTCACCCTCTTATTAACAATCGGAGGAGTATCTTTTGCCCAAGACAAAAAGAATAAGAAAGACGATAAGGAGATCGTTCTTTTCGATGTCTCTATGCATTGCGATAATTGTAAAAAGCGTATCGAAAAAAATATTGCTTACGAAAAAGGGGTAACAGATATGAGTGTTGATTTACCGAATAAAACAGTAGAGATTGAATACAAGAAAGACAAGACATCGGTAGAAAAACTTCAGACAGCTATTGAGAAATTGGGCTATGAAGTCACTGTACATAACAACGAAGAAACAGAATGAAGATGAAGAAGCTATTAATTTTACCCTTAGCTATGCTAGTTTTATATAGCTGTGGAAACTCCTCCAAAACATCAGAGCAGGAAGTAGCATCAGTAGATGAATTTTCGAAAATTGCTAAAAACATGAATGATGAACATAATGCCAAGAATTCACTTGACATTATAGGAACGTACAAAGGGACATTGCCTACAGCTAGTGGCGAAGGAATGCAAGTTGTAATAACTCTTAACGACAATGCATTTACGAAAACTACTACATACATAGGAAAAAAAGATAGCACTAGTGAAGAGAAAGGTAATTTCAGCTGGAATGTCGAAGGTAATACAATTACACTCGATGGTATTGATTCTCCTAATCAATACTTCGTTGGAGAAAACACTCTTATTCAACTAGACATGGAAGGGAATAGGATAGTAGGAAACTTAGCAGATAAGTATGTTTTAAGGAAATAAGTTATTTACAATCTTAATGTTCAAAGCTTCTTTATAAAAATAGTTACGATTCGCAGATTAATAAACAAATAAACAACAGAGAAATTTATGAAAAGAAATGTTATTTTATTGACAGGAGCAGCAAGTTTGCTATCCCTATCACTACTTTTTAGCTCATGTAATAGCAAAGAAAAGGAAGTAGTTGCAACACCTGTAGATACAACTGCAACTGCAACTGAGATCGCAAATGACCAGATCTTAACAAGCACTGTATTGACAAAAGCTGATCAAGACAAACTTACTCCACAAGATGTATTGAATAGTCTTAAAAAAGGAAACGAAGAGTTTACATCTGACAATCTAACTGTGAGAAACAATTCAGTTAGAGTAAGAGAAGCTTCATTAGGTCAATTCCCTAAAGTAGCTATCCTATCATGTCTTGACTCTCGTGTACCGGTAGAAGATGTTTTCCATCTTGGTATTGGTGATGCTTTCGTTGGTAGAGTTGCCGGTAACATCGCAAACGACGACCTTATCGGTAGTCTTGAGTTTGCAACTAAAGTATCTGGTGCTAAACTAATCGTTGTATTAGGTCACGAACATTGTGGAGCTGTAATGGCAGCTATCGACGGTGTAGAACTAGGTAACATCACAGGATTACTTAACAAAATCAAACCTGCTGTAGATGGTGCTAAAGCAAAATTCGACGGTGACAAAACATCTGCAAACCCAGCTTTCGTAGAAGCAGTTTGTGATCACAACGTAGAACTTGCAATCAACCAAATCAGAACTAAGAGCCCTATCATTAAAGAAATGGAGAGCAAAGGTGAAGTTAAAATTGTAGGTGGTGTTTATGACATGACAACTGGAAAAGTAAGCTTCATGGAGTAATGTACTCATGAACTTTAAATAAAAAAACTAATTGGAGGATGTCTGCCTAAAGCAACATCCTCTTTTTTCACTAAAACTAAGACACTGAATTTATGAATGACAGAATTACGATTTACTGTACAAACAACAACACTCGTACCGATTTCCCGGCAGGAATCAGTCTTCTTGAGATTCTTAAAGAACTTAATATCGAATCAAAATATCCGATAATAAACGCGAAAGTAAACAACAAGACAGAACCTCTCGATTATAAAGCTTATAATAACAAAACCGTAAAATTCATTAGTATCAATGAATCATCGGGCATGAGAACATATGTACGCTCACTATGCTTCTTATTAGCCAAAGCGGTATCCGAAGTATTACCTAATGCCGAGCTAAATATAGAACATCCGATTTCGTTAGGATATTTCTGTAAGATCATAGGTAATGGCATTTTAGGAATTAAAGATATAGAGGCCATAAAAGCCAAAATGAAAGAATATGTTGCTGCCGATCTACCATTCGAAGGTGTGGAGGAAGAAACATCCAGAGTTGTAGAATTATTCAGGGCACAAGGATTTGAAGATAAGGCACTACTTCTGGAAACATCAGGAGCACTCTATTCTAAATATTACAGACTGGGAGATTCTATAGATTATTTCTATGGTTGCCTGGCTCCATCGACAAAGTATATAAATATATTCGATCTCGAACTTTATCATGACGGATTGCTACTTCGTGTACCAAACAGAAGTAACCCCGTAGAATTAGAACCGGTTATTGACCAAGCCAAAATGTTTAATGTATATGGGGAGCAATTAAAGTTTCTCAACATAATAGGGCTAAGCAATGTCGGTGATCTCAACCAAGCTAACCAAAAGCATAGAATGCCGGATATTATAAAAGTATCTGAGGCGTTACAAGAAAAAACAATTGCAAATATTGCAGGAAAAATAGCAGCAAGAGTAGATAGCGGCCTACGTATCGTTCTTATTTCGGGACCGTCATCGTCCGGTAAAACAACTTTCCGCATGCGTCTGGAAGTACAACTGATGGTCAATTTATTAAAACCGGTTGGCTTATCTCTCGACAACTATTTTGTAAATAGAGAAAAAACACCTCTTGACGAAGATGGAGGCTACGACTACGAATCGCTGCATGCCCTTGACATTGCCCAATTTAATGAAGATTTGGAGCGTTTATTAACAGGTGAAAAAGTTAAACTACCTACTTACAATTTCACAACAGGAAAAAGAGAATACAAAGGTGATGAACTACAATTGGAGGAAGACAACATTCTGGTTATAGAAGGAATACACGGCTTAAATCCGGACTTGACTGTAAATATACCGGACGAACAAAAATTCAAAGTTTATGTTTCGGCTCTGACCACCATTTCACTGGATAATCATAACTGGATACCAACTACTGATAACAGATTGCTTCGCCGTTTGATACGCGACTACCGTTACCGCAACTATTCGGCTATCGATACACTATCACGCTGGCAAAGTGTTCGCAAAGGTGAGGAGAAATGGATTTTCCCTTATCAGGAGAATGCCGATGTGATGTTCAACTCGGCTATGATATACGAGCTTGCAGCTTTACGCCGCTATGCCGAGCCTATACTTACACAAGTACCAAACAATGCCCCCGAATATGCAGAAGCACATCGTCTATTGAAATTTTTAGGGTATTTCAATTACATCAGCGATAGAGAACTGCCCCCAACATCTCTTTTGAGAGAGTTTTTAGGAGGAAGTAGTTTTAAATATTGATTAAACGAAAAGGAGGAAAGTTTTAGCTTTCCTCCTTTTTTATTTCATCTATCATAGAATCCTCTATGACTCTTCAACTTCTACATTTTTAGATTCCATCAAGCTTTCTACATGACTTTTATGTTTATTCATTATGTAGTGTATGAATTCAGAATCATTTTTCAATCGCGCCATAGCCATTTGAGCGGCCTTCTGCTGTGATTCTTTTTTTGAATAGCCTGTTCCCTCACCAACTGTCTCGTGAAGTATCCTGACCACCGTCTTGAAGATCGGCGTATTGTTCTCATCTACGAAGCTATCAACTAAGTCGAAACTCACGGCAATCTTTTCTTTCTGACTCCACTCTATCAATCGTGATTTAAAGTTACCTTCCGATTCGGCGACAGTATCTATATTTAGAAATTGCTGGATCAAACGTTCATAAACAAACTGTTTAGCCATCCTATATCCCTGATCAAGATAAATAGCACCAATCAATGCTTCCAGAGCATTTCCATACATGTGTGTATTGGGTGTAGTACTACGGGCAGATGTCTTGATGAGTTTATCGATACCCAATTCGAGTGCAAGTTTGTTTAAAGTTTCACGCTGAACTATTTTAGAGCGCATGTTGGTAAGAAAGCCTTCTTTCTTATACTCAAATTCTTTGAATACAATATCAGCCACTATAGCATCGAGAATCGCATCACCTAAGAACTCAAGGCGTTCATTATTTATCCAACGCCCATCCTTCATCTTTATCGAAGAAGACTTATGCAAAAGCGCTTGTTCATAGAGCGTTATATTGTACGGGGTAAAGTTTAGTATCCTATAAAAAGAAACATAAGGCTCCTTCCCTCTTTTAGGAAGAAGCCTCATACTTCGATATAGTTTTTTAAGCACTTCTACTTATTTTTTAAACTTCTTAATGATTACGCAAGCATTATGTCCACCAAAACCAAACGTGTTAGAAAGAGCAGCATTAACAACTCTCTTCTGAGCTTTGTTGAATGTAAGGTTTAACTTATAATCAATGTCAGCATCTTCATCACCTTCTGTGTAGTTGATTGTAGGAGGAACTATGTCGTTCTGTACAGCTAGTACGCAGAACATAGCTTCTATTGCTCCGGCAGCACCTAACAAGTGACCGGTCATTGATTTTGTAGAACTAATGTTTAGTTTGTAGGCGTGATCACCAAATACATCTTTAATTGCTTTGATTTCAGAAGGGTCTCCTACCGGTGTAGATGTACCGTGTACATTTACATAGTCAAGCTCTTCGGGCTTCATATTAGCATCTTCAAGTGCATTTCTCATAACAAGTTTAGCTCCTAATCCTTCGGGGTGCGATGCTGTTAAATGGTAAGCGTCGGCAGACATTCCACCTCCAACTACTTCCGCATAAATTTTAGCACCACGAGCAATTGCATGCTCCATTTCTTCAAGGATTAAACAAGCAGCTCCTTCACCCATTACGAACCCATCGCGACTAGCGCTAAACGGACGTGATGCTGATTCGGGAGATTCGTTACGGGTCGATAATGCAGTCATTGCATTAAAACCACCAACTCCGGCCGGAGTAATTGCAGCTTCGGCACCACCCACTACCATAGCATCGGCTTTACCCAAACGGATAAGATCGAATGCTGTAATAGCACTGTTGGTCGACGAGGCACATGCAGATACTGTTCCGAAATTAGGTCCACGTAAACCATGTCTAATAGAAATATGTCCTGCTGCAATATCAGAAATCATCTTAGGAATAAAGAACGGATTGAATTTAGGACCCATATCTTCGTGAGTATAGTAGTATGCAACTTCCTCTTCGAAAGTTTTAATACCACCGATACCTGCCGAGAATATAACTCCGACTCTATCTTTGTTCACCTTTTCAAAATCGAAATTCGAATCGGCTATCGCTTCCTCTGATGCTGCGATTGCAAGTAATGTATATCTATCACACTTGCGAGCTTCTTTTCTATCCAAATAAACAGACGGATCGAAATCTTTAACTTCACAAGCGAATTGCGTTTTAAATTTAGACGCATCAAAATGAGTAATAGGTCCGGCACCACTCACTCCATTGATAGCATTGTTCCACGTAGTGGCTACATTGTTACCAATAGGGCTTATCGACCCCAGACCTGTTACTACTACTCTTTTTAACTCCATAAGTAATTATTGGAAAAAAGATTATTTTGCATTTGCTTCAATATAAGAGACAGCGTCTCCTACTGTAGCGATTTTTTCAGTTTGATCATCTGGAATAGAAATACCAAATTCTTTTTCAAATTCCATGATTAATTCTACTGTGTCAAGTGAATCAGCTCCTAAATCATTTGTAAAGCTGGCAGTATTTGTTACTTCAGATTCTTCTACGCCTAACTTATCAACAATAATTGCTTTCACTTTTGATGCTACTTCCGACATAATTCTTAGTTTTAATTAATAATAAATTTTTTATTTCTAATTTTGTCGATGCAAAGTAACAGTTTTTTATACATACGAAACAAATATTTCATTGATAAAATAGTTAAAACTGCACATTATTTTTATTTCTGTGCAGACAACATTAAACACGTTTATGACAAAAATAGCCATTTTCGCCTCAGGATCAGGAACTAACGCTGAGAATATTGCTAAATATTTCGAAGGAAACAGTAATATAGAAATCTCTCTTATTGTATCTAATAAAAAAGATGCATTCGTACACGAGCGAGCCAAAACGCTTGGTATAGAATCCGTTACATTCTCTAAAAATGAATTTGAGAACACAAATGAAGTAGTTAATTATCTAAGAGATAAGCATATCGACTTCATTGTTCTTGCCGGATTTTTGTTAAAAGTACCGGATAATATACTTAAGGCTTATCCTAACAAAATTGTGAATATACACCCTGCTCTACTACCCAAGCACGGAGGTAAAGGTATGTATGGAGATAATGTACACAAAGCCGTTGTTCAGGCAGGCGACACAGAATCGGGAATAACTATACATTATATAAATGAAAACTATGACGAAGGTGGTGTTATCTTCCAGGCAAAATGCCAAGTGGGCAAGGATGACACTTATGAAGATGTCGCAAAAAAAGTGCATATATTAGAATATACGCACTTCCCTATTATTATCGAAAGCATTCTTAAGGATAAAAACGGTTAATCGTTTTTATCCTGTTCAGCTTTCTGTTTTCTATTTTCTTTGATTCTCCGGACAGACTTTTTAGGCTCGTCCTTCTTCTCTACTTCTATTTTTATCTTTTCGCCTTTATCGCTTTTTACTTCTTCTACCTTAATTTCGGTTCTTTGAGCCGGTTTGATCGTCTCACCATCTTGACCTATTTTCCGAGGGGCAGAATCTATCTCTTTAGATTTATTTTTGTTGGAAGGCGAAACCTTTATCAAATCGTCAATTAGTACCGGCTCCTCAATTGGAGACATTTCCTCTTCTGATGGGTAATATTCAGCTCCGACAAATAAACTTTCAGCAACTTCAGGCAGGACTTGAACCCAAATTTCACCATTGGGATTACCCGAAAGCGTATTAGTTGCCTTTACTGTACGGCTTAACACATCGGCAGGACGCAAGAAATCGATAAAAACAGGATCAACCTCTATCCCGTTTATATAGTAAGTTGGCCTGTCGCCAAACTTAGCATACAATTCAGCTAATTTAAGAGCCGTGGATTCCGCCAATATACTATCGGCAAGACTAGTAGCCACAACTTCTTTTTTTCGCTTCATCCTTTCTACTTGTGATGCTCGAAAACCTAAAGATTCATTTACTGTTATATTTGCGGTATGCTCTCTAGCTACTTTATCCAATAGTTTATTAACATCCAGGGCTGCTTCTTCAAGAGATTGATATTTAGTATCCATTTCTAAGAATACTTGCTCTTCTTTAAATCTTTTATCTCTATTTAGAAACCTGGCCTTTTCTCCTTGTAAACCACTACTTAGGTTATTCACAAGAACGGTTGTATCACCCGTACTAAGGATGATCTTCGTTTTCCCTATCTGAGCCATAGCCCAGACCGGAATCAAAAGCATTATGCATACTAAAAATATGTTTCTGCTTGTATTCATTTGTGCTTAATTCTTTTATATTCATTTGCCACCAACACGTATGGTCGCTATATACAACGCAAATATACAAGTTTTTTAGTAAAGACATTTACTCATAACCAAAATTAGTATAAGAAACAGCGATTTACTACTTTTTAAATAAGTGAGGTATATTGACTCAAAGGGATATTTTCATTACATTTGTGGTATAAAATATCAACTAAAACAACATCATGGCAACACCTCCATTCAAGTATCAGGACACGTTCCCGATGGGAAAAGACACGACCGAGTATTACTTATTATCGAAAGATTATGTATCAACAAGTCGTTTCGAAGGACAAGAAATTCTGAAAGTAGAACCGGAAGCTTTAACATTATTATCGCAACATGCTTTTCATAATGTTGAATTTCTTCTTCGCCCCGAACATCAGGCACAAGTAGCGAAAATCTTATCAGACCCTGAAGCCAGCGACAATGACAAATTTGTGGCACTTACTTTCCTTCGCAATTCTGAGATTTCGGCTAAAGGTATTTTACCTTTCTGCCAAGACACAGGTACAGCAATCATCATGGGTAAGAAAGGACAAAACGTTTGGACAGGTGGCAATGACGAAGAAGCTCTATCTAAAGGCGTATACAACACTTTTACCGAAGACAATCTGCGCTATTCGCAGAATGCACCGTTAGATATGTATAAGGAAGTAAACACAGGAACAAATCTTCCTGCGCAAATAGACCTTTATGCAATAAACGGAAACGAATATAAATTTCTTTTTGTAGCTAAAGGAGGCGGTTCTGCGAACAAAACATATCTGTACCAAGAAACTAAAGCATTGCTTACTCCGGGAAAACTAGAGAAATTTCTGATCGAGAAAATGAAATCGTTAGGCACAGCTGCCTGCCCTCCTTATCATATTGCATTCGCTATCGGTGGCACTTCTGCCGAATCGAATCTTAAGGTGGTGAAACTTGCTTCTACCAAATATTATGACAATCTGCCAACCGAAGGCAACGAAGGCGGACAAGCATTCCGTGATATAGAAATGGAAAACAAATTACTAAAAGCTGCTCAAGAACTTGGTCTTGGAGCTCAATTTGGAGGTAAGTTCTTTGCTCACGATGTACGCGTTGTACGTTTGCCTCGCCATGGTGCTTCTTGCCCTGTAGGCATGGGAGTATCTTGTTCGGCTGACCGTAATATCAAAGGAAAAATCAACAAAGATGGTGTTTGGTTAGAAAAAATGGAAGATAATCCGACACGTCTTATCCCTGCAGAACTGCGTGAAGCAGGAGAAGGAGGCGGTGTAAAAATCGACCTTAACCGACCAATGGACGAGATTTTAGCCGAACTTACAAAATATCCGGTATCGACTCGTTTGTCTCTTACCGGAACAATCATTGTAGGTCGCGATATAGCCCATGCTAAACTTCAAGAAAGAATAGACAATGGCGAAGGTCTTCCACAATATATAAAGGATCATCCTATCTATTATGCAGGTCCTGCTAAGACTCCGAAAGGATATGCCAGCGGATCGATGGGACCGACTACTGCGGGGCGCATGGACTCTTATGTAGACTCATTTCAATCGCATGGTGGCAGTTTAATTATGATCGCCAAAGGAAACCGAAGCCAACAAGTTACGGATGCTTGTCATAAGCATGGCGGATTCTATTTAGGTAGCATCGGTGGGCCTGCTGCTATTCTGGCACAGACTAATATCAAAAGCCTTGAATGTCTGGAATATCCTGAATTGGGTATGGAGGCTATCTGGAAAATAGAGGTAGAAGATTTCCCTGCATTCATTCTGGTAGATGATAAAGGGAATGATTTCTTTCAACAAATAAAACCGACTAATTGTACGTCTTGCTAAGAAACAGTTTTCTATAAATAAAAAAAGCTCCAAGTTTTGGAGCTTTTTTTATTTTACAAGTTAGTACACAATATTTAATTAACTTTAATTAACCTTAAACCAAACACAATATATATAAATATTCATATTTTTATCAAATATTTAAATCTATGAAACCATGAAAAAAATACATTTATTGTGCATTTTCGCACTAATATTCACAATATCGTGTTCCAGCGATAACGATCAGGAAGATCTTATAATCCCGGGGCAACCCAAAAATGGAGAAATACAACTCATTTATGATGCAAGCTCATTTTCGACTTTTTCCGGCTTCAGTATACAAGCCAAGGATATAACAATCGATTGGGGTGACGGGGAAATACAACAGCTACCGGGATCCACTTCTTCGACAGAACTGACTCATGAATATAAAAACTCCAAAACGTATACGATCTCAATTAAAGCTATAGATATCCAATCCCTAGCTGATAATGGAGATGTTTATAGTGATTTATCAGAACTTTCGACTATCAAAGGCTTGTATATCGGTGAAAGCATAGAAATAGGAGACGTTAAACTCATCAGTAATGGATTAGAAAAAATACAAATACCATCTAACTCTAAAATCCGATATTTAAGAATGGATGTCAACAGCGAATTTAATTTTGAACAACTCAACAACTGCCTGTTATCATCCGTAAGCCTTGATTTGTGGACTAATATTGGAAGTATAAACCTGAATAATAACAACATACTGGGTCTAACTGTAAGATTTATTGATCTGATAACTATTGAAAAATTAGACTTGAAAGCATGCAAAAACCTTAATTATTTACATATATCAAATTACAATCCGATCGATATACAAAATACTAAAAGAGCTGAAATAAAAGACATCCAATTACAGGAGTTATCTAGCCTTAAAACATTGAAAATAATAAATATAACAATAGAAAAACTAGATTTAAGTACCATTACATCATTATACACATTATCCTTAACTAATATTGAAACCAAAGAACCTATAAATTTAGGAGAAGGTGCACAGGATATGGCAATAACAGAATTCAACCAAATTCAAAATCGCATTACTTCTCTAGATATCAGCAAATGTAAAAATTTATCAACATTAAAACTAGGTAACCTACAAGCTCTTAAGAGCATTAAATTTGGAGGTATAAAAAATCTAATTATTGTTGAAATAGGTTTATGTGACAAACTAAAATCACTTGATTGCCAAGACTTATCAGATCTATTCCTTCTAAGCTATATAGCCAGAAATAAGCAAGATGCTTTAGAATCATTAAATATAGAAAACGCTACTAATTTGGAGATTTTACGTATCTCCGGTACAAATCTGACTACAATTACATCAGGAAACAATCATCAGCTTCACGAGGTATCACTCTATCATAATAATATGGGAGAAAGTACCCTAATAGACTTTATAAATAAACTGGATGACACGCCACTATCAGGTCCGAAAAGAGAATTGAAGCTTTTCGGGAATACAGGTTATACTACCAAGGTTCAGAATAGTGCGAAACAACTGAATAACTGGAGTCTGATCGATCCAGAATAAAAATATTGAAAAGGCATCATTATCTGAATCCTAATTCCTTTAACAATATCCGCTCATCTTCTGACGCGTTTACAACAGCGTATGCTTTATATTCGCGTCGAAGTGGGTATTCGTTCCTTAATTGTTTAAAAGCGTCCGGTGCAGCAATTAAACGCCCGAAATCACCCATTGGTGTATATGTTTCCAATATCGCATCGTAAACTCGATTGTCAGAAGTTGGATAAGTAGCTAAGTCTATAAGCAGATTTATTGGTTCAGGTTCTTTTATTGCTGAAATCGGCTCTTTACTTAACTGATAGAAATCGGCTATAGATTCTAACGACATACGTGTGGCATTTGCCTTTCCATCGGCAGAATAGCCTGCTATATGGGGAGTGGCAATATCTACTGAATTCATATATTCAAGATCAATAGTCGGTTCCTTTTCCCAGCAATCTATTATAGCACCCGATATCTCACCCAGCTTAATTGCATTTTTGATAGCCTCTGTATCAATTATACCGCCACGTGCTGAGTTAATTATAATAGGTTTTTTCCTTAGAGATACGAAAAAGTCTTTATCTGCTAAATGATACGTTTTATAGCTTCCATTCTTAGTTAGCGGAGTATGGAAGGTTATTATATCTGCTTCCTGCTGAATAGTTTCGAGACTTACAAAACTATTATCATTTTCTATTGCTTGTCTTAGTGGGTCATTAAGTAAAACTTTCATACCTAATAAACGACAAGCTTTTGCAACCTTCTTGCCCACATTACCGACACCTACTATACCGATTGTTTTGTCTCTCAGATCGAATCCTTTCTTGCGTGAAATAGTGATCAACGACGAAACAATATATTGCTGTACCGAGCCTGAATTACATCCCGGTGCATTCTTCCATATAATATCATGAGCATCGCAATAATCTGTATCAATGTGATCGTAACCGATAGTCGCCGAACAGATTAATTTCACATTGGTACCTTTCAACATTTTTTCATCGAAATGAGTAACAGTTCGTACTATAAGTACATCAGCATCTTTGATACTATCATGTGTAAAATCAGAGCCGGCAAGGTATTCTACTGTGCCATAATTCTCTGCTACGCCTTTTAAGAAAGGAATATTTTTATCTGCTATTATTTTCATTGATCAACTGGTGAAAAGTTTCTTGTATAGATTCTATCGTATCGATATCCTGATCCGCAACAACTAGGCCTTTATCCATAAGTATAAAGCGTGAGCAGATATCTTTTACTTCTTGTAATATATGAGTCGAAAAAATGATCATTTTCTCTTTTGATAATTCGACAAATAAATTATTCAGACTTTCTCGCTGATTAGGATCTAATCCGCTTGTTGCTTCGTCAAGAATGAGAAACATGGGGTCATGCACCAAAACCTGTGCAATGCCTACACGTTGTCTATTACCTTTCGACAAAGTTTTTATCTTCTTCTTATATTCTTTCTGTAAGCCGGTTTGCTCTATAACGGAAGATACTTTATCTTTCTCTACTTTATAAATATCAGCGACGTATTGGAGGTATTCCCTCACATACATATCTTCATATAAAGGATTATCTTCAGAAAGATAGCCTATATGTTTTCTTATTTCAAAAGTATCGATAAATACATCTTTTCCTTTATAGGTTATCTCACCTTTATCAGGATGAATGATTGCTGCCAAAATCTTCATTAAAGTCGATTTTCCTGCACCATTTACACCTAATAGCCCGACAATATTCCCCCTATCTAATGTAAAACTCACATCAGATAATGCTTTAATACTGCCGTATGATTTTGATATGTTATCGACTTTCAGCAATGTTCTTCTGCTTTTGATTATTTATTATATAAAAAATCACTCCGGAAAACTTCTGGAGTGATTCTAGTATAGTATATCCAATTACTCAGCAATTGGAGAATAAGCACGACCTTGTAATTCTTTATCAAGGGTATAAATACCAAAGCCATTATCCTTGATCAATTTCAAAGAATCTATAAAACTTGTAGCAGTAGCTTCTTCTTCTACTTGCTCGTCTATAAACCATTTCAATAGACTTTCGGTAGCATAATCTTTTTCTTCCTTAGCCAAAGATACAAGATCATTAATAAGACCTGTTACGACTTTTTCATGTTTCAAGGTATCTTCAAAAGCATCTAACGGCGATTTCCATGACAATGGAACTTCTGCCACAGGTTTTAATTCAACCTTGCCACCTCTTTCTATAATATATTTGAAAAATTTCATCGCATGATCTTGTTCCTCTTTGAATTGAATCTCGAACCAATTTGCAAATCCTGGTTTTCCCTCTGCTGCAAAGTGAGCTGACATTGATAAATATAGGTATGCTGACCATAATTCAGCATTGATTTGCGCATTTAATGCATCTTCTAATTTCTTACTTAACATAATAATGATATTTATTTTGTTTTACAATTCTTGTTAATACTCTCTAATCTGACATCGTTTTCTCACAAAACATACTATCAGAAAATACTTTGATGATTTAACAAAGATATAATACAATAATGAAAGAGCATTATTTAAGAGTGTAAATTATGATAAAAAATACTGATATGCTTATTCACGCTTTTTATCTATCCCTATCTATAGTCTAAAATTTCAGTTTCACTTTAGTTTGCGTTGTATGAGGGGTATTAGTATTATATTTTCGTATGTAGTGTATGGTGTTTAGGTTCTTTTGTTATGTATTAGTTTTATGTTTTCGTGAGTAGTGTATTGTATATAACGAATAAGCGCCTGTAGTATTTCTACTAGAGGCGCTCTTGCTTAAAGACGGCGGTAACCTACTCTCCCACATAATTGCAGTACCATCGGCACGATTGGGCTTAACTTCTCTGTTCGGAATGGGAAGAGGTGG
>NZ_JAAKEM010000018.1:0-77688 GCF_011039195.1 Dysgonomonas sp. ZJ709 | reverse complement strand
TGTAACTTGATTAAAAATGAAAAAAGTATTATTGTTATTAGCGGATGGATTTGAAACATTTGAAGCAAGTGTATTCATTGATGTTATAGGCTGGAATCTTGTTGAAGGAGATAACTCTACCGAATTATTTACTTGCGGATTAAAAAAAGAAATTAAAAGTTCATTTAACCAACGGTTTATTGTAGATTATCTGGTAGAAGATATTGATATTTCTACATTTGACGCATTAGCAATTCCGGGCGGATTTGAGGTTTATGGATTTTATAACGATGCTTATGACAATAAATTCTTAGATTTAATTCGAGGATTTAAAACAAATAATAAGATTATTGCATCTATTTGTGTTGGAGCCTTGCCACTGGGAAAGAGTGGTATTTTGAAAAATAAAAATGGAACTGTTTATAATAATCCGATTCGAAGAGAAGCATTGAAAGGATTTGGTGTTAATGTGATAAATCAACCAATTGTAATAGATGACAATGTGATTACTTCATGGAATCCGTCAACAGCGATAGATGTTGCTTTATTATTATTGGAGAATTTAACAACAAAAAGTAATGCTGACAAGATTCGTCAATTAATGGGATTTGATGAAAGGAAAAATTAACTGCCCACAACTAATATACTGCGAATAAAAGACGTCTAACCGAGTACAACTAACGGATTACGAGGTGTAAAAAAGAAAAGGAGCTAAATCAATTAATATTTAACTCCTCTTTGCCTTGTACACGTACCCTTAAGCGTTCAATTCTCGAACCAATTTCTTGAAGATTTAGAGTTAATTTATGAATTAAGAAAGTGGATTTCAAAACCGTAAATTATATATATTTGTATATCAAAAGAGCTAAATAAGTATGGAAAATATACTCATAAGAAAAGTAACTCTAAATAATATTAATCAATTACAAGAAATTGGTAGACGAACTTTTCATGAAACATTCTCATCAACAAATACAGAAGAGAATATGACTAACTATTTAGAAGAGAGATTTTCGATAGAAAAATTAGCCTCTGAACTTAGTAGCAGTGATTCCCTATTTTATTTCGCGATGATTAACAAGGACATAATCGGCTATATGAAAATAAACTGGGGGCAAGTTCAGACAGAAATAAGAGATGAGCAAGGGCTGGAGATTGAACGGATTTATGTGCTGCAAGAATTTCATGGAAAATATGCAGGACAATTACTTTACGAGAAAGCGATAGAAAAAGCAAAACAGAAAAATATCGACTACGTTTGGCTAGGTGTTTGGGAAGAGAACCCAAAAGCCATAGCTTTTTATAAGAAGAATGGTTTTGTAGAGTTTGATAAACATATTTTCAAATTAGGTGATGATGAACAGACAGATATAATGATGAAACTACAATTAACTAACAAAAATAAATGTATCTGAACTGTAATACAATGAGATAAGCTCCGATAGGTAAAAACAAAAAGCGAAGAGAGTTTTTAAACTTTCTGCGCCTTAGTACCCTTAACCGTTCTATTCTCGAACCGATTTTTTGAAGATTTAGACCTAATTTACGAATTGAGATATTGGATTTCGAAACCATAAAGGGTGTTTTTGAGGGTTGAAAAGGAGATAGTATGTAATACTATTTGCGAATGATAGGTGTAATTGAGTTAAATAGATAAGTGAGTTAGCTGTAATTAAAGCACACTTAAATAAGATTGTACAATAAAAAATAGAATTTGAAGAACAAAATGAATACTGATTACAAGGTTGGCGAGTTGATTTATGACGCAAATATTTATGATGGATTAAATACCTTCTTATCTGATTTGCAATTTTACAAAAAGTGGCTGCCGAAAAATAAGAATGCTAAAATACTTGAGCTTTGCTGTGGCACGGGCAGACTTACGCTTCCAATTGCAAAGGATGGATACTCTATTTGTGGGGTGGATTATACTTCATCAATGCTTGAACAAGCAAGAGCTAAAGCTGCCAAAGCAGGATTAGACATTCGTTTTGTTGAGGCAGATATTAGAACTTTAGATTTACAAGAGAAATACGACCTTATTTTTATCCCATTTAATTCAATCCATCATTTATATAAAAATGAAGATTTGTTTAAGGCTTTTAATGTCGTGAAAAATCACCTCAAAGACGGAGGTTTATTTCTGTTAGATTGTTTTAATCCGAATATTCAATATATAGTTGAAGGTGAAAAAGAACAGAGAGAAATTGCTACATATAGAACTGACGACGGAAGAGAAGTATTGATAAAGCAGACAATGCGATATGAAAATAAAACTCAGATTAATCGCATAGAATGGCATTATTTTATCAATGGCAAATTCAATTCTATTCAAAATTTGGATATGAGAATGTTTTTTCCTCAAGAATTAGATTCATATTTGGAATGGAATGGATTTAGTATTATTCACAAGTTTGGAGATTTTGAAGGAGAAGCATTTAGCGATAATTCAGAAAAACAGATATACGTTTTAGCATTTAATAAGTGATGTTACCAATTTTAGGCGTAGCAATTCTGTTTAATTGAGAAATAAGTATTTGATGAAGAAACATCTCTCAAACCGATTACAACTAATAGATTACGAAGTGTAAAAAAGAAAAAGAGCTAAATCAATAAAGATCTAACTCCTCTTCGCCTTGTACACGTACCCAGAGCCGAGGTCAAAATGGTTAAATATATATGAATATCTAATATCTCTAAATTAGCCAAAAATACATATATTATATTGTTAATTAAATGAATAGATAATATTTTAAGTTGATTTACATTTAATGAAGTTGAAACAATTTTAGCACGTGTGGGGAAAATGTGGGGAAAATTTAGTAGGTTTGTAAAAGCAAATAAATAACAAACCTATGAAAGTCACATTTATTATTAAGAAGACAGTAAAACGCTACGATACAGACTCTAAAGCTACAATTTATCTTCGTCTTAGAGATGGAAGGCGTTTGGATTCTATTGCACCTACCGAGTTAACAATTAATCCAAATCTGTGGGATGATAAAGCAGAACAAGTAAAAAGTAAAGTAGTATGTTCAGATGAACTTCGAAACGAAATAAACGGAGGTGTTCGTTTATTAAAAACTTACATAGAAAAAGAATATCAAACGATCAGCAATGATGAGATTTCAAAAGATTGGCTAAAAACAGCTTTAGACAAATACCATAATCCCAATAAATATAAAACAAAAGAAGAGCTCATTGTAGAAACAAAACCAACTATTGAAGAGCTTCTGGATGAATTCCTCTTGAAACACAAGTTGTCTGAAGTAAGAAGAAAGAATTTCAGAGTAGTGAGAAGAGCGATATTACGTTATGAGTTATATGTTAAAGCAACTAGACGAGGACAGAAAGATTTTGTCCTGGATATTGACAATATTACCTCGGATACATTACGTGATATGTGGGATTTTTTTGAAAATGAGCATAAATATTTTGAATTATATCCTGCTATTTATGAATCGATACCCGAAAAACGTACACCAAAACCAAGAGGTAAAAACACACTAAATGATTGTTTTTGCCGTATACGCA
Source organism: Dysgonomonas sp. ZJ709 (assembly GCF_011039195.1). NCBI lineage: Bacteria > Pseudomonadati > Bacteroidota > Bacteroidia > Bacteroidales > Dysgonomonadaceae > Dysgonomonas > Dysgonomonas sp. ZJ709. The sequence continues at coordinate 74,175 of NZ_JAAKEM010000018.1, read as the reverse complement.
CATTTTTCCTTTGGTGCTTTGATAATAAGAAAACCACGAATAGACCATTCGATCAGTTTCGTATTGATGAATGTACCTATGGAACACCTATTTATATAACATTAGAAGAACGTGATAAATTGTTTGAGAAAGATTTATCTGTCCATAAACAGGTCGAGATACAAAGAGATATTTTTGTATTTCAAAGCCTTATAGGTTGTCGTATTGGGGATTTATACCGCATGACCAAACAAAACATAATTAATGATGCCATTGAGTATATACCAAGAAAAACAAAAGAAGGAAACCCTCTGACCGTAAGAGTTCCTCTTAACGACAAAGCTAAATTGATTTTGGAAAAGTATAAAGATTGTGAAAGCAATAAGCTTCTCCCTTTCATTTCGGAGCAAAAGTATAATGATGCTATTAAGAAAGCATTTGAACTAGCTGAAATTAATAGGATTGTAACTATACTAGATCCACTTACCAATGAAGAAGTAAAAAAGCCTATGTATGAAGTAGCTAGTAGTCATATGGCTAGAAGAACTTTTATTGGCAATATCTACAAAAAGGTAAAAGACCCAAATTTGATTGGTGCACTGAGCGGACATAAAGAAGGTAGCAAAGCATTTAGTCGTTATCGTGAGATTGATGAGGATATGAAGAAGGAGTTAGTAAATTTGTTGGGATAATATATTACAGAATATTCATCAATCGTTTATCTTTACTTAAATTATATTATAAAAAAAGATGGAAATGATTACAATCGAGAGAACGAACTCAGACAACGAGGACTTCCGATGGCTTGTACAAAAGCTAGATTCCGATTTAGATGAACGTGATAAAAATGCCCATTCCATTTGTGCACAATTTAACAACATTGAGACGATAAAATATGCTGTTATAGCTTATAACGAAAATAATGCTGTCGGTTGCGGTGCTATCAGGGAATATTCGCAAGATACAATGGAAATAAAAAGGATGTTTGTGCTTGAAAATAATCGGGGAAATGGAATTGCTTCAATCATACTCGATGAACTGGAAAGTTGGGCAAAAGATCTAGGATATAAAAAATGTATTTTGGAGACAGGAGAAATGTTACCCGAAGCTGTTAAACTTTACGAAAAAAATAATTACTCAAGAATTCCCAACTATGGGCAGTATGAATGTCTAGGAAGTAATATATGTTTTGCAAAAGAATTAAGTACCTAGAAAAGATAAATTTACATTTATAAATACACTCTCTGTATTTATACCACATATTTTTAGAATATACCTTTATTTTGTAATGTATAAATGAAACTATTTAATATATTTGCAGATGTATAATTCATAAACACCCGTATGCAGCTAGTAGAATACATAAGAAGAGAAAAATATATTGAGAAGATAAGACCTTTTATTGATAAAAATATCATAAAGGTTCTTACAGGTCAAAGACGTGTGGGCAAAAGTTATATTATCTACCAATTGATGGATGAGATAAGAGAGTCTATCAATAATGCTAATATAATATATATCAACTGTGAACTAGAAGAATTTAGAGGGATTAAAACATCTAAAGACCTATATGATCATATCCAAAGTAAATTAGTCGAAGATAAATCGCTCAACTATCTTTTCATTGACGAGATACAGGAAATTGAATCATTCCAAGATACACTAAGAAGCCTTCTTGCAGAAAAGAAATGCGATATATATTGTACAGGAAGCAATGCTAACCTTTTATCCGGAGAGCTGGCTACATTTTTATCCGGCAGATATATTGATGTGAATGTACATTCTCTTAGCTATCGTGAATTTTTGGAATTTCACAAACTGGAGAACAACCAAGAAACATTGGAGAAATACCTTACATATGGAGGTTTGCCTTTCTTAATAAATCTGGAACTTTCCAGAGAACAATCTTTTGAGTACTTGCGTAATGTCTATTCCACGATACTGTTGAAAGATGTTGTTACAAGAGAAAAAATAAGAAATATATCTTTCTTGGAAAATCTGGTTTCCTATATTTCTGATAATGTCGGCAGTTTATTCTCTGCCTCCAATATTAGCAAATACCTAAAATCACAAAGGATCGATATGTCCACACAGATAGTGATAAACTATCTCAGAGCTTTGACCAATGCTTATTTTATTCACAAGGTACTAAGAGCAGATATAAGCGGACTGAAAATATTTGAAATCGGTGAAAAATATTATTTTGAAGATTTAGGTTTACGCAACGTGATTGGCGGATTCAATGCTGCTCAGGATATTCATAAATTAATGGAGAATGCTGTTTACTTACATCTTATTCAATGTGGCTATGAGGTATATGTAGGAAAATTAGGAGACAAAGAAGTCGATTTTATGGCTCAGAAAGACGGACGAAAGGTATACGTACAAGTTTCGTTGACTGTAATGCAAGAAGAAACAAGAAAGCGGGAATTTGGAAACCTTATGCTAGTCAATGATAATTATCCCAAATATGTAGTTACGCTTAACGATATGATAATTGGTAATGATTATAAAGGTATTCAATATGTCAACCTTAAAGATTTCCTTGATAAAGAGATTTAAAGTTTCATTAGCTAATTAAACGCTTTCAAATCAGTAAAGAATAATTGCGTCCACACTGCGGACGCAATTCAACTGGACTCAATATCGGCTTCTTATACAAATAGATAATGAGTATAAAAGAGAATATTACGAATTAGAGGCTTTTAATAATAATTGGACTGGCAGAGAATTAGAACGCCAAATAAATTCAGGGTTATACGAAAGGTTATTATTAAGCAATGATAAAGAATCGGTTTTAGCAGTAGCACGTAAGGAAAGGATTCCCGAACAAGCATCTGAGATTATAAAAGACCCAATGGTTCTAGAGTTTTTAGGATTGAAAAGCGATTCATCCTATTATGAGAAAGACTTGGAAAGTGCTTTGATCACAAACTTGCAAGAATTTTTATTGGAGCTGGGTAATGGATTTTCATTTGTTTCCCGACAAAAAAGAATGCTACTGGAAGATGATGAGTTTTTCGCTGACTTAGTTTTCTATAACAGGCTTTTACGCTGTTTCGTAGTGATTGAGATTAAGACTCATAAAATCACGCATGAAGACATTGGACAACTGCAAATGTATGTAAACTATTACGATAGGAACGAGAAGCAAGCAGATGAGAATGCTACGATTGGAATTTTGCTCTGTGCAGATAAAACAATACATTAGTTAAATACTCTCTACCAGAAGATAATAAAACTATCATGGCTAGTAAATACCAACTCTACTTACCAACAGAGAAAGAGCTGTTAAAGGAATTAAAACGAGAGTTGGGTAAACTAGATATTTAATATTGTAAATTCAATAGTATGGGACAAATAGAATATGACAATTTTAGGAACCGCATAAAAGAGTGGATGGACAACAATCAAGAGGAGTATGATCTTTTTGAAGAGGAGATAAATGAAAAAAACACTTCCGTCTATCAGACTATTATGACTAAAGCTATTGCTCTTGTCCCACAATATCAAAAAGTTATAAGAAAAAAAGCGAATCAAGGAATCTTTAAAGACATTTCAGATATAGAGAATCTCTTTGCAGAAAATAAACTTGCAGAATCTCTTATTAAAGAATTTGATAAAGCTGATGAGAGATCAATCATCCCAGCCCTGCTGTCTTGGCTCTATTTTGGAAAGAGCTTTGAAAGAATGGTCGAAAGAGGAGAAGAGATTAGAAAAGGCAAGCAGACTAGCTATCTTCAAAGACAGGTAATTTCAGTTACAATAAAAATGCTTATATCTAAATCCATTAGTCTTGGACTAAGAACTAAAGCGGATTGGCAGGAACACAGTAGACTTATGAAAATAGCCGATAGTGATAATATAATGGATTGGGAAATTGAAGACAACGTTCCTGAAGAAAAGAAAAAAGCTGGCAGAAAAAGCATAGAGAAGCCTTTGGATGAGATGTTATCTTTTTTGATTGGGAATAAAGAAGGATTATTGAATAAAATTGAAGAATATTTAATCATCAAACACACCGATATAGATATGGCTCGCCTAAAAATAGCACTAGATGAACTATATTACATAGAGTCTTGTGACATTAAGTCATACCGAAATGCTTTAGCTTGTTATTATGGAGAGAAGATTCCAATTGTAGGAGAAAGAGGTATCCAGAAAGGATATAAAGACCTGACTAGTCTTGTTCAAGGAAAGGGTAAATTTGTAAAAGATATTGGAGAAGACCGAATTATTATTGACGAATTAAAGGATTTTCTATCCAATTGAATTCGCTTAATTCGTTTTATTATTTAACGAATTTACCGTTGCGTAAATAGCTTATAATCAGAATTATTTAGATATACTTTTGTGCCACTGCCTTATTGTAAGGTAGTGGCTTTACTTTTTATATCTGCCGATCGTAAAGCCTAATATGAGCGGATGTAAATATCAAAATGAAAAATTTATTTGAAATTATCGAACAAGGAAAAGCCAACATCAAGTTGGAAGTGAATGGCGAGGATTTATTGGAGTTTTCCAATGATCTGATTAATCGAGCTAAAACCGAATTATCTACAGAGATAGCAGAAGCAAGGAAAGAAAAATATCTCACAAGAGAAGAGGTAAAACAGATTTGTGGAGTGTGCGATGCTACATTATGGCATTGGAACAAGAAAAATTACCTGAAAGCTATAAAAATGGGTAATAAGGTACGCTATCGGATGTCTGATGTTAGACGAATAATAGAGGGTAATGATAATAAAAAATAACCCTGCTCCCATGAAAGAAGAAATCACAGACAAATATTTGCGAGTCGGTACGAACCTGTATAAAATCGTTCGTCGTCCCCTGATCAGTAAAGACTTTATCGAAGAACGCCGCCCATGGAACTACGAGACCCTACGCCAGGACCACTCCAAAGATTTCATCTCCACCATCGAAAAATACGATGGCTTCTGCTCCGTACCCGACCATGTCAACTACCAACGCAGCATCGGCAAGTTTTTGAACCAATATGAACCCATACCCCATAAACCTATCGAAGGCAGTTGTACAGTTACCTTTGATATCCTCTCCCATATCTTTGGCGAACAGTTCGAAATAGGACTAGACTACCTGCAATTGCTCTACCTAAAGCCCTTATACCGTTTGCCCATTCTGTTATTGGTATCCAAGGACAGGAATACAGGCAAAACAACCTTCCTGAATTTCCTCAAAGCCATCTTTGCGGGAAATATGACATTCAACACCAATGAAGACTTTCGTTCCCAGTTTAATTCCGATTGGGCGAATAAACTCATTGTTGCCGTTGACGAAGTCCTGTTAGATCGTAGAGAAGACTCCGAACGCATCAAAAACCTAAGTACCGCTATTTCCTACAAATCAGAAGCAAAAGGAAAAGACCGAAGTGAAGTCGAATTCTTTGCCAAGTTTATCCTCTGCTCCAACAATGAAAACTGCCCTATCCTGATCGATCAGGGAGAGACACGCTATTGGGTGCGTAAAATACCAACCCTTCAAAAAGAAAATGATAAGATGCTAGAATTGCTAAAGAAGGAAATTCCTCATTTCCTCTACTACCTGCAACATCGGCCACTATCCACCAAAAGCGAATCCCGTATGTGGTTCAGGAACGATTTGTTGGTAACAGACGCATTGCGGAAAATCATCCACTACAACAAAGGAAAAGTAGAAACCGAAATGCAGTATATCATTTTGGAGATTATGGAAATAAAAGAGTTGGATGAATATAAGTTTTGTGTAACAGATATACACGATATGATGATGCGTATCTCCATGAAAACAGATACTATCCAAATCCGCAGGATATTGCAGGATAAATGGAAACTCCAGCCCGACAAAACGACTCGCTATACAGCCTATGTATTAGGAGCGAATAATGACATTCTGGAAATTCAGAAATCAGCGCGGATCTATCGGATCTCACGGCAGTACTTAGATGAGATTATGTTACTTTGTTGAACTTCACTTACAACATACTCTAATACTATTATTTAGATGTGTAACAAATAAGTAACAAAGGCATTACAGAAAAAGAGATGTTACAGTCCGTAACAAATCTCATATTGTGTTACAAGTTTGTAGCAGATGCAATAATCACATAATTAGTCTATTAATGGGTATTTGTAACAAAGTAACAAAATAATCATTACTCACAACGCTACGGAATAATACCGTGAAAGAAAAAAATCATTAATCATTATCAAAAAAAACAACATCATGACCACAATAGAATTAAACAACCTCTCCATTAAAAACTATCTAGCCGAACTAAACATCCATCCCGTCAAAGACAGAGGATACTACGGCATGTACCACTCACCATTCAGGACAGATAATAACGCCAGTTTCAAAGTAGACTATCAAAAGAACCTATGGATAGACTTTGGCAGCAATGAAGGAGGCACAATGATTGACCTTGTTATGCGATTAGATAACAGTACCGTAAAAGAAGCTATAAACAAGCTTGAATGCAAATATGCAGATATGCAAACAGGTAGCAATCCAAATAATCAGTCCGAACCCTTCTCTTTTCACGGTAACAACCATTTGGAAAAAGCCGAAAACAATCAACAATCAGGAATATCCATCCTGAAAATAATACCCATTACCAACCAAGCATTACTCGATTATCTCACAGAACGAAAAATCAATATCGATATAGCTAAGCAGCACTGTGACGAAGTGCATTACTCAGCTAACAACAAATCCTATTTTGCCATTGGCTTCAAAAACGATGCAGAGGGTTATACCCTCAGAAATAAATATGCAAAAGTATGTACCGCAAGCGATATAACCACCCACCAAAAAGCCGACACCAATACCGAAGCCTGTTTAGTCTTTGAAGGCTTTATGGACTACCTCTCTTACCTGACCATGAAAAACATCCAACACTCAAAAGTAGATGTTGTCGTGTTAAACTCCATATCCAATCTCTCCAAAGCCATCGACTTTATAACATCACACCAAAAAGTCTATACCTATCTGGATAATGACGAGGCAGGAAGAAACGCAACCCTACAGATCAACAAGTATAGCCGTACACACAACTGTATACACATAGATAAGTCAGCAGACTATGCCAACTACAAAGACCTAAACGAGTGGCTCTGCAAGACTCAAAAAGTAGAGCAAGCACAGAAGATTGAACAACAACGGAAACCTTCGAGAGGTTTCAAGATGTAATTCTCGACGCTGACGCAAGGGACTTTTCTCCAGAAAAGCCATAGCTCATTAGGGTATTTTCTTAACGCTTCGTTGCACTACACTAAAAATACCCCAATAAGCCAAGGGAGTCCCTCCCTTTGGAAACCCTCGATGGACTTCATTAGGAAGTCGGATAATCAATAATTTGATGGATGATCAATTTAAAAAATTGAATGATTTATATGGGATATGCTGTACTTCATTTAGAAAAAGCATCGGGTAACGATGCAGGAATGTCTGCTCATATCGAGCGAACAATCAAACCCAAAAATGCAGATGAGTCAAGAACTCATCTCAACAAAGAACTCATAAATTTCCCCGAAGGTGTAGATAACAGAACACAAGCTGTTCAACATCGGATAGACAATGCAGGGATAAGTCGAAAGATCGGAAAGAACCAAGTGCGTGCCATTCGCATTATGCTTTCGGGTACGCACGAGGACATGAAAGATATTCAAGAATTTGGCAACCTAAAACACTGGTGTGATGATAATATTGATTGGCTGAAACAAACATACGGAGCAGAGAATCTTGTATCTGCTGTTTTGCACATGGATGAGAAAACTCCTCATATCCATGCAACGGTAGTTCCGATAGTCGTTGGCGAAAGGCGAAAAGCCAAAGTGGAAGAGCAATCGGGCAAAAAGAAATACAAGAAGAAAAGTAAAGATGCTGCCCGTTTATGTGCTGATGATGTGATGTCAAGAACAAAGTTGAAAGAGTATCAGAACTCTTATGCCGAGCGCATGAAAGTATATGGCTTGGAGCGAGGAATTGAAGGCTCGGAAGCAAAACATATTGGTACTTCCGAATATTACAAGAACCTATTTGCACAAAAAGAGAGCCTACAGGAAAACGTAGAATCGTTGTTATATCAACAATCGGAAGCACAGAGCAAAGTGCATACGATTTATGAACATCGGGATGAGGTACGAAACGAATTTCTTGAAATGGATAAGCAAGTGAAATTGAAGCACAATGAATTGAGTATTACAGAATCGAAACTAAGCCAACTCAAAAAAGAGTACGAACCGTATGAGACACAGGCGGAATTGAATTTTATACATTCGCTTTTTCCAATGATGAAAGAGCAACTGAAAATTGCTAGCCTATGCGAAAAAATAGGTTTAGGCATCGAATATATAAGAATACTATTTGAAGGTAAGAACCTCACTGCAAAATCTTTCTCTTTCTTTTCACCCGATCATAATCGAAAATTTGACGCTGCGGATGTAAAACTAAAAATTGAGAAAGAGCCTGATGATCCGAAGAAGCTAAGGTTAAGTTTGAATGGAACGGATATTTTGGATTGGTTTAATATCAAATATAGAGAAGTCAAAGAGAGTATTAACCTGAGAATAGAACCTAATCAGAATAAAAAGGGTGGGATGAAAATATAATGTGAATGTATTATTTCCTATTTATATAGAGCTTTCTTTTGTTAATTATACAACTGATAAATAGATAGAAATGCTTAACTTTGATAAACATAAGTAAAGTAAACAAACCTTAAATAAAACTGCTATATGAGGATTAAACATAGTGATATAATAATAGATAAAGACAACCCATTTGCGAATTGCGAATTAGACAGAGAGCCATGTGCTAAAATCCTAACAGATATTGTTAATAGTTATAAGGATGGTTTTGTATTGGCAATTAATAATGAATGGGGTACAGGCAAGACTACATTTGTGAAAATGTGGCAACAGTATCTTGACAATAACGATTACAATACGCTTTATTTTAATGCATGGGAAAATGATTTTGATAGCAATCCGTTAGTTGCGATTATGTCTGAATTAAAAACACTGACTAATCCGTCAAATGATAAATTTTTTAAATCTGTATTGCAAAAAGGAGCTATGTTATCTAAAAATATATTGCCAGCTCTGCTGAAAGCTATTGCTCAAAAATATATAGAGACAGATACTATTATTAATGCAATTGAAAATACAACAAAAGGAGTAACAGAAATTTTAGAGGAAGAGATTAAGGAGTATACTAATAAAAAGCAATCAGTAAAAGAGTTTCGAGATGAATTGGAAAAGTTTGTAGCGAAAACAGACAGTGATAAACCTATCGTATTTATTATTGATGAGTTAGATAGATGTAGACCTAATTATGCTGTTGAGGTTCTAGAGCAGATGAAGCATTTTTTCTCTGTAAAAGGTATCGTATTTGTTCTTTCTATTGATAAAATTCAACTAGGTCATGCAATTAAAGGAGTATATGGAAATGAAAATATTAATTCTGAAGAGTATCTAAGAAGATTCATTGATTTAGAATATTCAATTCCAATACCCTCTATTGATAATTTCTGTAAATATCTATATGAATATTATTCATTTGATGATTTTTTTGCATCTAAAGAACGAAGCCAACATTCAATATTTCAACCTGATAGAGATTATTTATTAAAGATGGCTACAATTCTACTAAGTAAGGCTAATGCAACACTTAGGCAACAAGAAAAAATATTCGGACAAACAAGATTGATAATAAATGCATTTGCAGCAAATAACTACGCTTTTCCTCATTTACTTTTTGTATTAGTTTATATTAAAATAATGAAGCCTAATCTCTATCTGAGAATTGAAAAAAACACCATATCATTACAGGATTTAAGTGATGAATTTAGCAACTTAGTTCCAAAAGATTTAAGTCCATATGGACTTAATATGCTTTATGTTGAAGCTGTATTGCTGACTTTTTATAATAACCAACAAGATCATTCAATAAGAAAGGGACTTACTCAGAAAAATGAAGAAGGGGAAACTGTATCAATCGTTAAGTCTAAGTTAGAAGTAGATACAGATAGAAACAGCTTAGTGCTATGTTTGGACTCTGTATCTCGGGAATGGAATTATGGAGAAAAAAAATTATCTTACTTACTTAATAAAATAAATCTTATTGAACCATTGAAAGTTTAATAAGACTAGACATTTTTTATAAAAGAGTTGTTAGTTCTAAATATCTTCTTTATTATGTTTGATCTATTGTTATTGATCAAACATAATAAAGAAGATAGAGTAGCAAATACAATTGAAATACGAAAAAAGGCTCTCATTATTAGAGAGAATTGTAATTTTAAATATTTTATTCAGGCAAGATTCTTGAGAATCTTGCCTGAATTATAGTAGAAAATCTATTATTAGTAGAAGGACTTAAAGCAAATATCGTCTTTCGTCTTTTTTATGGAGATGAATGAATTGGGTAATGTCCAATAGCTTCGAATATAGTCATAAGCGTAAGTCTTATTGAGATAACTGATATAGTTGTTCAACTCATCTAAGTCATCAAAGAATATATGGGAAGCATTGCAGCTATTGTCCTTGTCAAAGGTGCATGACAGGGTTGCTTTCTGGTCTTCGAAGAGAAGGTCTATCATATTCTCTTTGACTCCATTTTCAATATATTCTGCTACATACATGGGATTGTCCGAGTAGCTTTCTTTGATTTCATCATGGGAGAGCCTTAATACCAGAGAAGAACAGTTTATCAGTATTGCACAATATTCGGTTGAGATTGTTTGTTGTGTTGTCATATATATGTCCACATTTAAGCCTGATTAGGGAATCAAGCCGATATAAATATTAAGTGAATAATTTATATCACTGCGGTTTTCATTCGTCAGTCAGCATCTAAAACCCAACCGACAATAACAGGATGTTGACGCAAATATACAATTAAGTATGAAAAGTTAATTTCTATTTTCCTATTTTGTATATCTTTATGTTCTTAACTTTAAGGTTATAAATGAAACCCGAATGAAAAAGTCCATATCCTATCTACCATCAGCCAATCAGCGAGATTTGCATTACATTGTTGAATCTATCCTGACACGGATCAAGCAGACCGAAATGATAATTCTTTTTGGCAGCTATGCCCGTAATGATTATGTGGCGTATGATGAGAAATATGAGTTTGGCAAAATACAGTTCTATGTAAGCGATTACGATATATTGGTTGTAACAAGCGGAGTTTCGGATGGGGTGGCAATCAAAGCTCTTGGTAATATAGAAGATTTGTATTACGACAGGGCGAAAGATCCAGATAGGCAACCACCAGTTCAGTTTATCAGCGAGGATATGAAAAAGCTGAACAAGTATCTGGATGAGGGTAGGTATTTTTATACGCAGATAAAACAGGAAGGTGTTATCCTCTACGATAGTGGAAAGCATAAATTAGCACGAAGACGAAAACTTAGCTTTGAAGAAATAAAGCAACAAGCTGAGGAATATTTTAATGATAAATTCCAGAGTGCTAATGAATTTCTAGAAAATGCTAATTTTAATTATAGCAAAGAATGGTATAAAAAATCATCTTTTATGCTTCATCAAGCCTGTGAAAGTTATATTTATGCCATCCGCTTAGTTTTCACATTAGAGAATCCCAAACAACATAATCTATCAAAGCTATTAAACTCGGTAAAGAAATATTCAGTCGAGTTTATAAATGTCTTCCCACAAGATACGCCCGAAGAAAAACGCCTTTTCGAGCTTGTCAAAGCTGCTTATGTAAATGGCAGATATGATCCTGATTTTGTAGTCACGAAAGAGGATATTGATGCGTTGGTTCCGAAAGTGGAGTTGCTGAGGGATATTACCAAAAAGATTTGTGAGGAAAAGATCAAGGAATACGGGGAGAGAAACTAGCATAAAACTAATCTTTAATAATGACTTAGATTCAAATAATAACCAGTCAAAAGTTCTATTGATAAATTATAAACGAATTTTGCATTCTGTAACTTGATTAAAAATGAAAAAAGTATTATTGTTATTAGCGGATGGATTTGAAACATTTGAAGCAAGTGTATTCATTGATGTTATAGGCTGGAATCTTGTTGAAGGAGATAACTCTACCGAATTATTTACTTGCGGATTAAAAAAAGAAATTAAAAGTTCATTTAACCAACGGTTTATTGTAGATTATCTGGTAGAAGATATTGATATTTCTACATTTGACGCATTAGCAATTCCGGGCGGATTTGAGGTTTATGGATTTTATAACGATGCTTATGACAATAAATTCTTAGATTTAATTCGAGGATTTAAAACAAATAATAAGATTATTGCATCTATTTGTGTTGGAGCCTTGCCACTGGGAAAGAGTGGTATTTTGAAAAATAAAAATGGAACTGTTTATAATAATCCGATTCGAAGAGAAGCATTGAAAGGATTTGGTGTTAATGTGATAAATCAACCAATTGTAATAGATGACAATGTGATTACTTCATGGAATCCGTCAACAGCGATAGATGTTGCTTTATTATTATTGGAGAATTTAACAACAAAAAGTAATGCTGACAAGATTCGTCAATTAATGGGATTTGATGAAAGGAAAAATTAACTGCCCACAACAGGGGGTGGCATAATGGTAGGTTGCGTAGTATATCAAATACACTGCTTCTATTGAGCATTTGTACTGGCTGATAGTTTCTCTGTTAAACGACATTCGGATGAACTTTTGCAAGTCTTCCCTCATCATACTACAGAAGAGAACCGGCTGTTTACGTTATTAAAGGATGCTTATATTGAGGCTCGATACAACCCCAGATTCATTGTGAAAAAGGAGGATATTGATACGTTGATTGCGAGAGTGGAACTGTTACGTGATATTACTAAACATATCGGGCAGGTGAAGATCGGGAAGTATGGAGTAAGAAGAAATAACTAATTAAGATAATTAATATATGAAAGTACAATCTGATAAATACTTGTATTTACCCGAAGAATTCCATAAAATGCATGATACTTGTATGCTTTTAATTAAACAAATGGAAGATTTTATAACAGACAATACATATAAGGACTTAAAAGCTTTTTCTATCCCAATAAATGAATCTGAGCAAACTTTACTAAATCTGTATAATGGTGATATTTTCGATTTTCTATTAGAAATAAATAGGAAGGATGAGTTTGAAAGATTGGTAGTTTATAATCTTATATATGGATTAATTATTGATAACTGTTATTTCCTGCAGGAAGCATTTAATTGTTCAAGTAAAAAGAGGCTAGTTGTATCATTCTCTCTATTACGAAGACCCCTCGTTTTCAATATGGTTATAATATTACGTTTATTATTTGAGGATGATTTCCTCAATAAGTTTATTAGAGGAAAAGAGCTTTACCAAAACAAAGAGATAGATTTTGATGCGGCCAAATTCCCTCATAATCTAAAAGATTTATTAATAGCTTCTAAGGGCAATTTAATTATGAATAATATACCTGGAGATGTCATATACGATGCTGTTTATAATAAAAATATATCTGATAGTCTTATTAATATGTCGGATAAAGCATTACATCCTGTTACAACCCGCATTCTCAATAACAAAACTGGACCTATGAATCTTAATTTTGTATTCAGTACTCCAGAAGCGATACATGAACAATGGAGTTATATTTACCATAAAATGCCTACCATTTTACTGTATTATATTGATCTTGTGGATACTTTAGTTTTTTCTAGATTGAAGTTGAGTAACCTAGATCAAGTTTTAAGTGAGAGACATAGGCAAAGACTTTTATTCACAAAAGACTGTTTTAAAAGTACGAATAGTTAATCTTCGGTGGGGAAAATGTGGGGAAAATTTTCAAAAGAAAAAGCCTAATTGATTAATTATCAATTAGGCTTTTATCTAAAACGTACCCAGAGCCGGGATCGAACCGGCATGGAAGTGAATCCACTGGTGTTTGAGACCAGCGCGTCTACCAATTCCGCCATCTGGGCGTAAGCAGATGCAAAAGTACATATATTTTTGACATATCAAGCATCTTGCCCAACTTTTTTTGAAAAAGAGTTATAGATTTTTTGCTATATATCACATGCTTTTACTTTGTTTGTAACCTTGTATAATTTACCTTTGTATAAACTCGGAAAACAATATGAATAAAAATAATTATTGCGTAATTATGAGCGGCGGAATCGGTAGCCGTTTTTGGCCATTCAGCCGCGAAGCTCGTCCTAAACAGTTTCTTGACTTTTTCGGAACAGGTCGCTCACTCTTACAAATGACTTTCGATAGATTTAAAAAAATTGTACCTATCGAAAATATATTCATTGTCACCAATGAAGGGTATCAACAAATGACGGCCGATGAGCTACCCGAATTGAATCCCGATCAGATACTACTAGAACCTATGCGCAGAAATACAGCTCCATGTATCGCATTTGCCAGCTATCGTATCAATGCCATCAATCCGAATGCAAATATTGTAGTTGCACCTTCAGATCACCTGATCATGAAAGAAGACGAATTTCTTGCTGTAATAAATAAAGCGTACGAGTTCGTCGAAAAGAATGATACACTCCTTACCTTAGGGATTCGCCCTAGCCGTCCCGAGACAGGATATGGCTATATCCAGATGAGTGACGAACATGTAGATGGTGTGACTAAAGTAAAAGTATTTACCGAGAAGCCAAATATTGACCTGGCTAAAGTATTTTACGAAAGCGGCGAGTTTCTTTGGAATTCGGGAATCTTTATTTGGAATTCGAGAACTATAACAGAATCTTTTCGCCAACATCTTCCAGAGATCAGCAACCGCTTCGATCAAGGTAAAGATCTCTTTGGAACCGATAAAGAAAAAGCTTTCATTGACGAAAACTTTCCTTTCTGTCCCAATATATCGATCGATTACGGTATAATGGAAAAGGCATCGAACGTATGCGTACAAGCTGCCGATTTCGGATGGTCTGACCTTGGTACATGGGGATCGCTTTATGACATTACTGAGAAGGACGAAAATGCTAATGCAGCACTAGTTTCCGAAACACTATTTTACGATAGTGCGGAAAATATCGTTACGCTTCCTGACGGGAAATTAGCTGTAATACAAGGACTCGAAGGCTACATAGTAGCAGAAGCGAATAATGTACTACTCATCTGCAAGAAAGATGACGAACAACGCATCAAACAGTTTGTAACTGATGTTAAGTTGAAATACGGAGAAGAATATATATAGAATTAATAAACATAATATGTCAAAAGAACTTTTACCAAATTTACCATATTTAGTTGCTGATATCAGCCTGGCTGACTTTGGTAGAAAAGAAATAGAGATTGCAGAACATGAAATGCCGGGATTAATGACACTTCGTAAAAAATATGGAGCCTCCAAACCACTAAAAGGAGCCCGCATAATGGGGTCGTTACATATGACTATCCAAACTGCAGTTTTAATAGAGACACTCAAAGAGCTGGGTGCTGATTTACGTTGGTGCAGTTGCAACATATTCTCTACGCAAGATCATGCAGCAGCAGCCATTGCCGAATCGGGAATTCCTGTATTCGCATGGAAAGGCGAAACCCTTGAAGAATATTGGTGGTGTACCGAACAGGCACTTCTCTTCCCCGGAGGAAAAGGACCGAACCTCATCGTCGATGACGGAGGAGATGCCACACTTCTCATTCATTGGGGGTACAAAGCCGAAAAAGATGCTAGCTTCATAGATAGAAAAGGAGCAAATCACGAAGAACAAGTAATACTTGATACACTTAATCGTATTCTAAAAGAAGACAACCAACGTTGGCATCGTGCAGTCGCCGACTGGAAAGGAGTATCGGAAGAAACTACAACGGGAGTTCATCGCTTATATCAAATGATGGAACGTGGTGAATTACTTATTCCGGCTATCAATGTAAATGATTCGGTTACTAAATCTAAATTTGATAATCTGTACGGATGTCGTGAATCCCTAGCTGATGGAATCAAACGTGCAACAGATGTTATGATTGCCGGCAAAGTTGCAGTTATAGCAGGTTATGGCGATGTAGGTAAAGGCTGTGCACACTCTATGCGTTCGTATGGAGCTCGTGTTATAGTTACCGAGATAGATCCTATTTGCGCATTACAAGCAGCGATGGAAGGCTTTGAAGTGACAACTATGGAAGAAGCCGTAAAAGAAGGAAATATCTATGTTACCACTACCGGAAACAAAGACATCATCACTATCGAGCATATGGCAGCGATGAAAGATCAGGCCATTGTTTGTAATATCGGTCACTTCGACAATGAGATACAAGTGGAAAAACTGGTAAGCTATTCAGGGATCAAACATACGAATATCAAGCCGCAAGTAGATAAATATACCTTTCCAACAGGAAACTCTATATTCTTATTAGCGGAAGGACGTTTGGTTAATCTTGGCTGTGCCACAGGTCACCCATCATTTGTAATGAGTAATTCATTTACTAATCAAACACTGGCTCAGATAGAATTGTGGCAGAAAGATTACAAAGTGAATGTATATCGTTTGCCTAAAGAATTGGATGAAGAAGTTGCTCGTTTGCATCTCGAACAAATAGGTGTCAAACTAACGAAACTATCCAAGGAACAGGCCGATTATTTAGGTGTTCCGGTTGACGGACCATTTAAAGCCGATCATTATAGATACTAAAATATAATCCTCAAAAAATAGACGAATAAATATTCGTCTATTTTTTATAATACCAACAGAATGGAAGATAGAAAGTGGAAAGTATTGCATAGCGAATATTTAAGTCGCGAGCCATGGTTCACAGTAAGGAAAGAACGCGTAGAGTTACCTAACGGAAACGAGATACCCAATTATTATGTATTAGAATATCCGGATTGGGTAAATGTTATTGCAATAACAAAGGAAAAGAAATTCATTTTTGTACGTCAGTATCGCCATGGATTAGGAAAGACCTGCTTCGAATTATGCGCTGGAGTCTCAGAAAAAGAAGATCCATCTTATATGGTTTCTGCTCAACGCGAACTATTGGAAGAGACAGGCTACGGCAATGGCAATTGGGAAGAATATGCTGTAATATCGGCTAACCCGAGTACCCATACAAATTTAACACACTGCTTTCTTGCCACTGATGTTGAACCGGTCGCTAAACAAAATTTAGAATCGACCGAAGATCTGACTATTCACCTACTATCTATAGATGAAGTAAAAGCATTACTACAAAACGACGAGATTAAACAAGCATTACATGCCACCCCACTTTGGAAGTATGTGGCAGAAAATCATTTAATGTAAATACTTGCTGTGAATATCGTTTATACTTTCCAAAATTTAAAAGAAGTACAAGATACTATTAACAATTATAATCACTAAATTTGTACGATACATTTTCAACTCATAACAATTTTAAACGTATGAAAAGAGATACTGCTATTTTTGACATTATTGAAAGAGAGCATCAACGCCAACTCAAAGGAATCGAACTTATTGCTTCTGAGAACTTTGTGAGCGGGCAAGTAATGGAAGCAATGGGCTCATGCCTTACTAACAAGTACGCTGAAGGTTATCCCGGTAAAAGATATTATGGTGGCTGTGAAATAGTAGATCTAAGTGAACAATTAGCAATAGACCGTTTGAAAAAAATCTTCGGTGCTGAATGGGCTAATGTACAACCGCATTCGGGAGCACAGGCTAATGCTGCTGTATTCCTTGCATGTATGCAAGCCGGAGATAAGTTTTTAGGACTGAATCTTTCGCATGGTGGTCACCTTTCGCATGGTTCACCCGTTAACTTTTCGGGATTAATGTTCCACGCATTAGAATACAACGTAAAACAAGATACTGAGCAAGTAGATTACGAGCAAATGGAACAAGTTGCCCGTCAGGAAAAACCCAAAGTAATAATTGCCGGAGCATCAGCCTATTCTCGCGAATGGGATTATGCACGTATCCGTAAAATTGCGGACGAGGTAGGAGCAATTTTTATGGTAGATATGGCACATCCGGCAGGACTTATTGCAGCAGGATTGTTAGAAAACCCACTTCCTCACGCACACATTGTTACTACAACGACTCACAAGACATTACGCGGTCCTCGTGGAGGAGCTATTTTGCTAGGTAAAGACTTCGAAAACCCTTGGGGTAAAAAAACACCTAAAGGTGAAACACGCATGATGTCGGCATTGCTCGACTCTGCTGTATTTCCGGGAATTCAAGGTGGTCCGCTAGAACATGTAATCGCAGCTAAAGCGGTTTCTTTCGCAGAGGTGCTCGATCCATCATATAAAGTATATCAAACTCAGGTGAAAGATAATGCACAAGCTATGGCTAAAGCATTTATGGACAAAGGTTATAAAGTTGTATCGGGCGGAACAGATAATCACTGTATTCTGGTTGATCTTCGCACCAAATTCCCTGAACTTACAGGTAAAGTGGCAGAGAAGATACTGGTAGAAGCCGATATTACAACAAATAAAAATATGGTTCCATTCGACAGCCGTAGTCCGTTCCAAACATCAGGACTTCGTTTCGGAACACCTGCTATTACGACTCGCGGTGCTAAAGAACCACTTATGGGGGAGATTGTAGAGCTGATAGATACAGTTCTTTCTAATCCTGAGAGTGAACAAATTATTAAAGCTGTTCGCGAAAAAGTAAATAGCACAATGAAAGATTATCCGCTTTTTGCATGGTGAAAATAAGATAGTAAGATTAATAAAAAGGGTTGGTAATACAACCCTTTTTTATTTGTCCTCAATACTTTAGAAGCAAAAAAATCGTATCTTTGCAGCTTCGCAAATGAATAAAAATGAAGAAACCCTTACTGACACTACAATACCTACTATCTGTACATATTTCAGCCCTTATCATTTTAACGGTTTTCCGCTGTATTTTATATATAGCAAATATGCATTATGTAAATGATGTAGATGATAAATTATCACTCTTTGGGGGAGCTATACTAAAAGGAGTACAGTTCGACAATGTTATGGCATGCTATATAGTTGCTCTACCTGTGGCTGTGCTAACAATAATGTCCCTCTTTAATAAAGTACCCGCTGCTGTTATCAAAGGTTTCAATATTTATTTTATTATCCTCTATACTATTGTGTTTGCGTTCTCGGCTGCAGATATTCCCTACTTTAAATATTACTTCATGCACATGGGTGCATCCATCTTCAATTGGATAGGATTTGAAGGAACAGCAGGAATGATATTTCAGGAGTCATCTTACTATATTTATTTTGCAGTTTTTATTATTCTATCCTTTTTGTTCTCTGCTATGGTAATGTCCATAGGGAAAAGGCTACTAAAAAAACAAGCAGCCAATCTGACTAAAAAAGACTACAAGTTTTATATTCCCGTAGTGATATTAGTCTGGGGACTCTGCTTTCTTGGTATACGAGGGACTTTCGAACGATACCCCCTCAGAGTAGGTGATGCATATTTTTGCAACAATTCATTTTTCAATCAACTGGGAGTAAATCCTGCATTTTATTTTGTGAAAAGCAGCAGTGCCTTTTTCAAAAAAAATAATAAATTGGCAGGAACAATAGACCAGAAAGATGCTATACTATTTGTACAAAAAGAGTTTAATATAGATACTAAAATAGATTCTAACCCCATTAGTCGGTTAGTGAAGACTGAAGGAGCACCAAAAGATGCTAATGTTATAATTATTTTAATGGAATCTATGTCTAGTGAAAATTTAGACACCGAATACCAAGGGAATAAACTCATGCCTTACCTCAACGACTTGATAGACAAATCATATTATTTCGAGAATTTCTACTCTTCGGGCATACATACAAACAATGGGATCGCATCCACCCTATACGGTTTTCCACCTATATTTGATCAAACAATGATGAGTGCCGATGTCGACTTTTATACAGGTTTGCCTATCAATCTCAAGGAGCAAGGCTATCAAACGCTTTTCTTTCTGACAAGCAATCCTCAATACGATAATATGAATTCTTTTTTATTGGAAAATGGATTTGACCGGATTTTTTCTCAGTATGACTATCCTAAAGAAAAAGTAGTTAATAATTTTGGGGTGCAGGATGATTATTTGTTCGAATATGGATTGAATAAATTAAGCAATATAGCTGAACAGAAAAAACCTTTTTTAGCTACATTTATGACCGTAAGCAACCATCCTCCATACGTAATCCCGAAGCAGTTTATGGATGCAGGAAAAAATGATGCTGAAAGTATTCTTAGATTTGCAGACCATAGTTTGCAGGATTTTATGATAAATGCAGCAAAACAAGAATGGTACGACAATACAATATTTGTAATATTAGGCGATCATGGTAAACCATCAGATAAACAACCTTATGAAATGTGTATGGGATATAATCATGTGCCATTGATTATATATTCTCCTCTATTTGATGATATGCCGAAGCGATTCGAACAATTTGGAGGTCAAATAGACATTTTTCCAACAGTTATGGGCCTACTTAATCGCCCTTACATAAATAACTCTTTGGGGGTAGACTTATTCAAGACAGAACGACCATATATGTATTTTGTATCCGACAGTCATCTAGGTTGCGTCGATAATAATTTTTTCTATATTTATAATCCCGCAACTAAAACAGATGCACTGCATAAATATAGAAATATAGAAGAAGAGAATCTCATTCAACAATATCCGAATGTGGCAGATAGCATGAAAAATTATTCCATATCGATGATGCTAACCGCCGACTATCTGGTTAAAAATAAACTAACAGGTCCAAATTCTAAGCAATAAAATATCAGGATGAAAAAAATAAAAACTGCCTTATACTACATACTTTCTGTACATATTTTGGCTCTCATCGTAATGACCCTGCAACGTATTGCCCTTCTACTTACCAATCTGCAAAATATAAGTGAAGTAGAAACGAAGCTAAGCTGGGTATCTTCAGCATTACTGCGTGGTATTTGGTTCGATAATGTGATCGCCTCTTACATCACCATCCTACCACTGGTTATTATATCGATTTTAGGATTATGTAATAAGATAAATAAAACGATTCTCAAAACGTTCAATATATTCTATATTGCTATCTACTCTATCGTTTTTGCCATTGGAATGGCAGACATTCCCTATTTCAACTATTTTTTCAAACACCTCAATGCTTCTATTTTCAATTGGAATGAAGAAGGAGCGACCACAGCAGGAATGATATTACAAGAAACATCATATTATATTTATTTCCTGTTTTTTATAATTGTAATTATTCTATTCTCTTTCTCATTATCAAGATTAGTAAAGAAACT
Source organism: Dysgonomonas sp. ZJ709 (assembly GCF_011039195.1). Lineage (NCBI taxonomy): Bacteria > Pseudomonadati > Bacteroidota > Bacteroidia > Bacteroidales > Dysgonomonadaceae > Dysgonomonas > Dysgonomonas sp. ZJ709. Next base: position 52,989 of record NZ_JAAKEM010000018.1, on the reverse strand, counting down.
TTTATCCAAATACCAAGAAAATCTAGTTTCCAAAGAATACCTCATCTATATTCCCATCTGTATTTTATTAATAGGCCTTAGTTTACTGGGTATAAGAGGGCGATTAGGATATAATCCGATTAAAACTAGTCAAGCCTATTTCTGTGATAATTCGTTTTTAAATCAATTAGGAATAAACCCTTCGTTCTATTTCATGCGTGATGTCATTGAATCTTCTAAATCACATCACAATGTGGATAATATCATCTCAGAAGAAGAGGCTATTGTAGTTGTCCAAAAAGCATTGGGAATAGATAAAGATTCTATGGAACTCTCCTTATCCCCTATCGCACGTGAAGTTATAGCTGAAGGGGAAGCAAAAAATATGAATGTAATATTCATTCTCATGGAATCAATGTCAGCTGATTTACTGACAGTTAAGGAGAATGGAAAAGAGATTACTCCTTTCTTAAATGAGTTAATTAACAAGTCATATTATTTCGAGAATTTCTATTCGGCAGGTACACATACAAATCATGGCATACTTGCCAGCTTATACGGATTACCGGCCTTGTTCGATCGCAATATGATGAAAAACGTCGATATTACTCTTTGTCAGGGAATTCCGTATATATTACATCAACAGGGATATAGAACAATGTTCTTTATGACCCACGAAGCGCAATATGATAATATGAATGCTTTCCTCTTAGAAAATGGCATTGAAGAAGTTTATTCAGAAGAAAATTATCCCAAAGCAAAGCGTGTAAATAGTTTTGGTGTGCAAGATGACTTTCTATTGGAATATGCTCTTGATAAATTCAATGAGGAGTCAAAGGATAACAGGCCATTCTTTGCTACTTTGCTTACTGTTAGTAATCATCCACCCTATGTTGTGCCCGATAGATTTAAATCGGTAAGCAATGACCCACAATATCAGATTGTAGCCTTTGCTGACGATGCTATACGCCAGTTTATGACAGAAGCCGAAAAGCAAGACTGGTACAAAAATACAATCTTTGTACTTTTAGGCGATCACGGTAAAATTGTAGGGTCTCCGACTTATGAGATGCCATTATCATATAATCACGTACCCTTTATAATGTATTCTCCGGCATTTAAAGACGCACCTCAGCGTTTTATGCAGCTGGGTGGACAAGTAGATGCTTTCCCTACCATAATGGGTCTCTTAAACCATTCTTACGAGAATAATACGTTCGGTGTAGACTTGTTTAAGACTACACGACCATATATGTTTTTCTCGTCCGATGATGCATTGGGATGTGTGAGTGATGAAAAGTTTTATACTTACAACTTCAAAGCCAAAATAGAAGGATTATATGACTATCGAACCAACAGCCCCGAAAATCTCATAGAACAGCATCGGGTAGAGGCTGATAATATGAAGATATACTCTGCCGCAATGTTCCAAACAGCCAGTTACATGTTTAAAAATAAACTGACAAGAACACATTCTGCACCTTCAAGCGGTGTACATTTTTAATATAGAATTTATATATTAGAAACACATTTGGCTAAAACAACTATTTGATAGACTGCATATCTATCACATATCTAAACTGCACCTTGCCGTCAAGTACGTTTTCGTATGCTTCATTTACCTGCTGCATAGGGATTATTTCTATCTGAGGATAAATATTATTTTTGATCGAATAATCAAGCATTTCTTGTGTTTCGTTTATTCCTCCAATGAGTGAGTGGTATATTTTTCTCCTGCCCCATAATGCCATTGTATTCACCGACGGAATTTGATCCATTGGTTGCACACCTATCAGTACCATCGTACCATCTACTTCGAGCATACTCAGATAAGATTCTACCTGAAAATTAAAAGGAATAGTGCTTAATATCAAATTGAACGAACTGTTAAAGCCCTCCATTTCTTTCGGGTTAGTAGTATTTACATACTGACGAGCTCCCATATCCAATGCGGCTTGGCGTTTGTCTTCGGTAATATCGAAAACGGTTACCTCAGCTCCCATCGCTAAGGCATATTTTAAAGCCATGTGCCCCAAACCTCCAAAACCGGCAACAGCTACTTTATCTCCTTTCTTTACATGGTTGTAACGAAGAGGAGAGTAAGTAGTAATTCCGGCACAAAGAAGCGGTGCAACTCTTGCTAATGGCACATTTTGGGGAACCTTAAGAGCAAACGATTCTTTAACAACAATATTTGTCGAATACCCACCTTGAGTATATCCGTCTCCCTCACGACTATTGTAAGTATATGTAGCACCACCAGTACAGTATTGCTCCTCTCCTGATTCACAATAGTGGCATTTACCACATGAATTAACCATACATCCAACTCCTGCTATATCGCCAATTTTAAATTTACTTACATTTTTTCCTATTTTGCTCACTCGCCCTACAATTTCATGTCCCGGAACACATGGATATGATATAGATCCCCAATCACCCTTTACGGTGTGGATATCTGAATGACAAATACCCGAATATAAAATATCAATAAGAATATCATCATCACCGACTGCGCGACGGTCGAAATCATAAGGTACGAGATTCCCTTTTTCTTCTTTTACAGCATAAGCCTTAGTGTGAATATGACCTTCATGCGATAGAGTGGTTTGCCCTTGTGCATATACGGATGCAAGTACAAGCATCAGGAACATGAAAGAATTTAAAATTGTTTTTTTCATAAGATTAATAGTTTATCGTTAATAAGTATGATCATTTAAATGGCAAAAACCCTAAGAAAAGTGTACTCTTTTTTTCACTTCAATCATATTTTTTTTATCAACTAGCAATTTTTATTTTCACTTGTGTTACAAGCAGGGTTAAACTATTGGAAAATAATTAATTTAATTTTTAAATACAATGAGAGCTTGGCATTTTAAATAATTGTGTTAATTTAGGTGTAATAAATCAAATCCTCAAAATTATGAAACAACAAAACAGACAGATTAAGGTGTCTTATAGTAATAAAATATCCAACTTCCTTCTAATCGGAATTTTCTTTTCTTTATTATTATTCGGATGGTCTTTTAAATTAGGTAGAGAATATGCTCGCTCATCAGTAACTATTGAGAATTTAATAAAATAGTAATTGTAATCAGCATTTTCATAGATAAAAATGCCGCAAAAGCAGAAAAAAAAAAATTGAGAACACTAAATAAAGATTGATATGATAACAGTTAAAAAAAATCTTGCTACTACTGCAATAATTTACACAACGATATCTATTTACATATTATACATACTAGGGGAGATAGCCTGTAATATTGGAAGAACCATAGGCTATTCATTTTAAAAATAGAAATAGATACAACTATACTAAAAAATTATAGCCTTATGAATTTATCATTTACAAAAAAAGATTGCGCATTATTGAACGTTATATCATGGGCGTGCATTGCGCTTATTTGCCTTAGCTATATTATGGGTAAAGCCGCATATTATCTGCTAAACTAAATAGAGTATAGAAAAACAAATCTCGCAACAAATAACCTTGTTGCGAGATTTTATATTTTATCGGCGAATATTATATTCCTAACCCTTACTCCACATACAATACCAATCCTTTCAGATACTCTCCTTCGGGATGATATATATTAATAGGATGATCTGCCGGCTGAGTCAACTGGTGAAGAATACGTACACTCCTACCCGATTGCGCTGCTGCACTAAATACTGCTAAACGGAAAGCATCCTTGCTTATCACCTGCGAACAAGAGAAAGTAAATACGATTCCACCTTTTGCAACCTTATCAAAAGCCACGGCATTCAGTCGCTTATAACCTTGTAGTGCGTTTCTTATCGCTCCACGGTGTTTTGCAAAAGCAGGAGGATCAAGTATAATCAGATCATAATCGCCCTTATTTATATTTGCCAGATACTTGAATGCATCTTCAGCAAACGCCTCATGGCGTTTATCTCCGGGGAAATTAAGTTCTACATTTTTATCAGTCAGCATAATCGCTTTCGACGAACTATCCACCGAGTGTACAAGCTTTGCATCACCTCGCAAGGCATAGAATGAAAACCCACCGGTATAGCAAAACATATTGAGAACCGAACGACCAGTCGCATATTTCTCTAACAATGAACGATTGTCGCGTTGATCGACAAAAAATCCGGTCTTTTGCCCTTTCACCCAATCAGGATAGAATTTAAGACCATTTTCTTCTGCGACCTCCTCTACATTAGTTCCACCGAATAAATAGCCATTTTCGGCTCCTAAATCAGCTTTAAACGGCAATGTAGTTTCCGACTTATAATATATATTTTGCAGACTATCGCCCATCACCTCCCGCATAGCATCGCAAATAGCCATACGTGATTCGTGCATACCTACCGAATGTGACTGAATAACAGCCGTTCCGGCATATACATCGACAATTAATCCCGGAAGACTATCCCCTTCACCATGAATAAGACGATACGAGTTGTTTGTTGGTGAAATCAAACCGATAGATTTACGCAACTCAAGGGCAGCGGATAAACGTTTTTGCCAGAATCTGGAATCTATCTTCTCTTCTTCGAAAGACAGAACACGTACCTCGATACTTCCTATCTGATAATGACCTACCGCAATGAATTCATTGCTATTCGTATATACAGCGACAACCTCACCTTCGGTCAGATTATCGTCTTTTCGTTGTACCGCACCTGAGAAGATCCATGGATGAAAACGTAACAAGGATTCTTCTTTCTTCGGTTTAAGTATTATTTTCTTATAATTCATTTGCCTAAAAGGTATTGACTTTAAGCGACAAAATTACAACTTTATTTTCAAAGATGCTCCCCATCGCATCGGTTTACCTCTCTGTCCGAAAAAATTATTCATCGACTCAAACAAAAATGTGTGATAATCGCGATCCAAAAGGTTCTTTCCCCAGAATTCAAGAGTCAAAATATTTTTCTCAAAAGCAACGCGTGCATCCAATGTTCCATAAAAACCTTGCGACATATCGTTCGCCTCATTCCAATAAATACGACCGATACCAGCGAAGTTAGAATCAAGCGTTACTCTGTCTAGCAATGAACTATTTTTTACATTTCGAGTAATAGTCCCTCCTACACTAAATGTAGAACGTGGGGCAAATGGAATATAATTATTAGAAAAGTCTTCCCCCGCTCCATTTTCATAATCTTTGAAACGAGCATCCGAGAAGCCATAATTAGCATATAAATAGAAACCATCGCAAGGGCGGGCCTTCAATCCCAACTCAAAACCTTTGCTTGTTGCCTCTCCTGCGTTGGCAACCATACGACCGCCACCACTTCTTATGAATTTGGTGATTTGCACATTCTGTACATCAATATAGTAAGCGGCAAAATTGGTAGAAAGGGTATTATCTATAATGTCTATTTGTCCGCCCAATTCATAGTTCCAGCTATATTCGGGTTTAAAAGAAATACGATCTTCTAATGACGGTTCATCATTAGGTCTTCCACCCATACCGGGTATATAACTCATCATTTTTGCCTCTAAAGCTTCTTGCAGCAAGTCTGCGAATATCTGGATATTATGTCCTCCTGTTTTGTAACCACGAGAAGCGGATGCATATATAAACGATTGCGGGTTAATCTGATATTTCAAGAGAGCTTTTGGTAATAATTCAAGAAAATCGTCGGATACATTACCAATAATCGCTGTATCCGCTGGAAATGAACCCGGATAATTTCCTACAGTAAAATTAGCTTTAGTACTTGCATTGTAATCAAGTTTCGTTTTTTCATAATCGAGACGAAGCCCCAAAGTCATAGAGAGCCCTTTTACACCCAAATCGTTAAATGTAGATTGATGAAAAACGGCCGCACCATAGGTCGGGCTCTTGTAAACGCCTTTTAAATCTATTTGCGAGTCTGTAAATGTAATAGCCGGCATATTAGGAAATTGAATTTTCAAAGCATCCATTTGCGACTGTAAAATCATTCGTATACCATCTTCCATCATATACACAGGTGGTGTCGTGCGCAGATTATCATGGAAACCGTAAACCCCATTCGACCACTGATATTTTGACTGATTATTCGATTTTATCGTTATTTCTTGACTCCATGAATTTTGATTCTGACGTTGATTGATCTGGAATATAGACAGAGGAGTATAATCTTGATCCATATTCATCTCATCTTTCAGAAATTGATAACCTGTTGTTGAGTTAACTTCATAGCCAATCCCTGAGTATTTTAGCGACAAACCATTGGTTATTAGATTTCTTTTATAATATCCTTCCGAATTATAATTTATTTCACGAGTGTCTACATCTTCATAAGGGAAAGCTCCTTGATCAACAAAGTCGAGGCTTAGTGAATAATTTGCTAATAATCTTGGGGTTATATTCCATACAAATTTGGCACGACCTCCGCCATTCTTTATATCATCTACTTTATTTCCGGTATAAAGATTCTTGAAGAAGCCGTTGTCTTGCTTATAGTAACCTGATACAGAAATACCCATATCATTATTCAAACGCTTGTAATTAGATACATGAGCAGATAGTTGTCCATAACTACCGCCACCTACTCTCAGCATTGTACCCTCATAACTAAGGGGAGATAGTGTATACACGTTCAGTATACCACCCATAGCATTACGCCCATAAAGTGTGCCTTGCGTACCCCTCAACACTTCGATACGTTGGATATCAAATAATTCGATATCGAAAGATGTGGTATTAAAATATGCAATATTATCGACATACATACTTACAGTCTGAGCACCCGAACGTGCGCCAATTCCTCTGATATAAACGGGGGCAGTCATACGGGAACCATAATCGGCAACAAAATAGTTAGGAACAAATGAACTTAAGTCTTTCAGTGAATGAACTTGCAAAGCTTCCAGATTTTTCGGAGAGAAAACGGATACAGCTGCCGGTAATGATTTTAGACTATTAGTTTCTTTAACTGATGACAGAATTACAATATCGTTTTTTAATTCTGTGTATAATGTATCTTTTCTCAAGTGGTCATTCGCATGAGCTACAGTAAAAGAGAAAAGAATTAATAAGGGAAGTATAGATTTCTTCATTTTCAGAATAATAGGATTTATTGATGTTTTTTAATTACATCTGTAAAGGAACTCTTTTCTGAAAATCTGAACAATCACTATATGTAGTGATTTACTTAGCACAAACAAAAACAGCCACTGATTGTCTCAATGGCTGTTCAAATTATAATTGTATAAGAATTTACATTCTATCCGGCACTTCTATACCAAGTAGAGACATACCTTTTTTAATGATTCTCGATACATTATCAGAAAGTATCAATCTGAAAGCTTTTAAATCTGTATTCTCTTCTTTCAATATAGAGTAATCATGATAAAACTGGTTATATTCTTTTACCAGATCGTATATGTAATTAGCGATCAAAGCAGGATTATGCTCATCGCCTGCTTGTTTTACGACAACAGCAAAATCAGCAAGCAATTGAACTAAGCTTTCTTCTTTTGTTGTAAGTGCAATATCCATAGGTAGCGCTTGAGGAATAGTTATACCTTGCTCTTCCGCCTTACGTAATACCGATTTAATACGTGCATGTGTATATTGGATAAATGGCCCTGTATTCCCGTTGAAATCGATTGATTCTTTCGGATTGAAGGTCATATTCTTCTTAGGATCAACTTTCAATATAAAATATTTCAAAGCTCCTAGACCCACTATACGAGATATATTGTCCGCTTCTTCTTCGGTACATCCATCCAGTTTACCGAGTTCCTTTGAGGTTTCTTTAGCAGTACTAACCATTTCATCAACTAAATCGTCTGCATCAACAACCGTACCTTCGCGCGATTTCATTTTACCTTCGGGCAATTCAACCATACCGTAAGAGAAATGGATAAGACCTTTTCCAAACTCAAATCCCAACTTATCAAGTAAAATAGATAGAACCTGGAAGTGATAATTCTGCTCATTTCCTACTACATATACCATCTTCTTGATAGGATAATCATCGAAACGCAGTTTAGCTGTCCCAATATCCTGAGTCATATAAACGGATGTCCCATCACCACGTAATAGCAGTTTTTGATCCAGTCCATCGGAAGTAAGGTCAGCCCAAACCGATCCGTCCTCTTTTTGATAAAAGACACCTTTTTTCAAGCCATCCAATACAGTATCTTTACCTTCAAGATAGGTTTGCGATTCGTAATATATCTTATCAAAATCGACTCCTAATTTTTTATATGTTTCGTCAAAACCTGCATATACCCACGAGTTCATCGTTTCCCATAAACCAACGGTATCAATATCTCCAGCCTCCCACGAACGAAGCATCTCACGAGCTTCTTCCATCAACATAGATTTCGCTTCAGCTTCTTTTTCCGATAAGCCTTTAGCTTTCAGCTCTGCAAGTTCTGCCTTATAGTGTTTATCGAATAATACGTAATAATCGCCTACCAAATGATCGCCCTTTTTACCGGTAGATTCTGGAGTTTCTCCATTTCCCCACTTCTTCCAGGCAAGCATCGATTTACAGATATGAATACCCCTATCGTTCACAATATTAGTTTTCACCACATTGAAACCATTGGCAGTCAGAACCTCAGCTAATGAAAATCCTAAGAGGTTATTACGCACATGCCCCAAATGCAAAGGCTTATTCGTATTTGGTGAAGAATATTCTATCATTACCAACGGTGCATCGGCAGTAACAGCCTTAATACCATAATTAACAGTAGAATTTATATCATTAAGCAAGTCGATCCAACAAGCAGTTGTAACAGTCAGGTTAAGGAACCCTTTTATTACATTGAAAGATGCAATCTCGCTTGCATTGGCAACAAGCCACTCTCCTATTTCCTGTGCAGTTTGTTCAGGTCCTTTTTTTGACATTTTCAAAAAAGGAAAAACAACAAGAGTAAGATGCCCTTCAAATTCTTTCTTCGTTTTCTGTAATTGTACTTGGTCTGCCGAAACGGTTTGCCCATAAAGCGTGTCTATAGCCTTGATGACTACCGCCTGCAAATTGTTTTCAATCTTCATATCTCGTTAGTAGATTATTTGATAGTTATATTTTGAGTCCGCAAAATTATAAAAAAGAACCTATAAGTTCTTCATACTTAAAATAAAAATAGATCGGAATAAAAAAGAAAAGCAGAAAAGATAAAAATCTTTCCTGCCTCTTTTGAGTCTTATATGCTAAATTATAGCGCAGCCAAATCAGAGCCAGCTTTAAACTTAACTGTTTTCTTTGCAGGAATGTTAATAACTTCCTTAGTTCTTGGATTGATACCTTTTCTTGCAGCTTTTTCTGTTACAGAGAATGTACCAAATCCAACTAGCGCGATTTTACCACCTTTTTTTACTTCTTCTGTTACTGATTCAATAAAAGCTTCTAAAGCTTTCTTAGAATCCACTTTGCTTAATCCTGATTTGTCAGCGATCGCATTTATAAGTTCTGTCTTGTTCATAATTAAACGGAATGAAATTAATTAAACATTATATATAACTAAATACTTTTTTGTTCTTAATCTAAACTAGATCTAGTTCTAGGATTCAAATATAAGTGTTTTATTTAATAATCGTAAAAAAAAAATAGAAAAACTAACTGAAAATCAGAAAATATGTAAAACAAACTCTTTATTGCGTAAGAAAACGAAAAATATACCTAATTTTGTAGCATTCAAAGCAATTCAAAGAAATATATGAATCAAAACAGCTCCGGATTCTTGAGTTCGATACCCGTTGTTACTCGAAATCTCATTATCATTAATGCACTTTTGTGGCTAGCACAATTCTTACTATTAAAGAATAGTATTGATATAACTGAATACCTCGGATTGCATTATGTCACATCCGACCATTTCATGCCCCACCAAATTATTACTTACATGTTCATGCACAGTCCTACAGACTTTTCGCATGTCCTGTTTAATATGTTTGCTGTCTTTATGTTCGGTCGTACATTAGAAACAGTTTGGGGGCCTAAAAAGTTTTTCACCTATTACATGCTGACAGGTATTTTTGCCGGACTTTCGCAATTATTTGTTATCTACCTGAGAGCTCATTTTATCGAATCGGGACTTTCGAGCGAAATGATTGCAGAAGTTTATGCTAATGGTGCAAGTGCTTTGGAAATAGGCAAAAACTATACAGATCCAGCAATGGCCAGTCTAAATAAGCTCATCAATACCTCGACAGTTGGTGCATCCGGTGCAGTATTTGGAATACTATTAGCCTTTGGAATGTTATTCCCCAATGCCGAATTATTTATTATCCCATTCCCTTTCCCTATCAAAGCAAAATATTTTGTAATAGGATACGGACTCATAGAACTGGGACTTGGTGTAGCGAACAGATCGGGAGATAATGTGGCACACTTTGCCCACTTAGGTGGGTTGATAGCCGGACTTCTTATATTATTGTATTGGAGAAAAAAAGCAAAAGTAGATGGGCGTTTTTATTGATAGCATAAAATTGAGATTCAAGCAAAAAGATATATTGATACAATTGATAGTTATCAATATATTCATATTCCTCGTGCTTACATGTGTTAATCTGATTACTAAACTATTTCAGATCGATAGTATCTCATTATTCGAATACATAGCAGTATCGTCTGATACTGGAATGCTTCTAAGTCATCCGTGGACTATATTGACCTATATGTTTGTACACGAAGGACTTTGGCATATTCTGTTTAATATGTTATTACTATTCTCTTTCGGACAGATATTTCTGACTTATTTCAATGCCAAGAACCTGGGAAGTCTTTACATACTAGGCGGATTAGCAGGAGCTGCACTTTATATGATAGCATTCAATACAATCCCTTATTATATAGGGATGAATCATCCATTTATGATAGGTGCATCGGCTTCGGTTACAGCCATTATATTCGCAGCAGCTTTCTATAAGCCAAACCTAGAAGTAGGCTTACTTCTGTTTGGGCGAATAAAAATAGTATATATCGCTATCTTTATATTGATTATAGATTTCGTATTGCTTGGCGACGAATCGAATCCGGGAGGGCACGTTGCGCATATCGGAGGAGCTATTTTAGGCTATATATTTGCTAAACAGTATCTGAAAGGAAAAGATATTACCCGTTGGATAAGCCGTATTATAGATTCGATTGCCAATCTATTCAAAAAACGCTCTCCTAAAAAAATGAAAGTAAAGTTCAAAGCTCGTGAAGAAGACTACAATTATAATCAACGCCGCAAGAGTCAATCGGAAGAAATAGATCATATTTTGGACAAAATAAAATCGTCAGGATATAGCAGTTTAAATAAAGACGAGAAAAAACGATTATTCGATGCCAGCAAAAAATAAATTTAATAAAGAAGTAATAAGGAAGTATCTGAGATATACAATATTCACGACTAATATCTTAGCCATACTCTTATTAATTCTGTCCACTCTTGCTTGGACAGTGCTACCCTCTAAGGTTACCTTTATAGCATATCTCGGACTCGGATTTCCTTTTATTTTAGCACTCAATGTTTCTTACCTTATTTTATGGAGCGTGCTACTTCGTTGGAAGTTGGCATTGGTACAACTCATTGCTTTATTATTCTGCTGGGATTCCATATCGACCTACTTCCCTGTTAATTCTAAAACAAAGGAAATACCCGAAAGTAGTTTTAAGGTTCTTTCATACAATGTTCGAGGCTTCAATTGGATAACCGGTGATAGTGCACGAAATAACCCTATATTCGATTATATTACAAGCAGTAATGCCGACATTATTTGTTTACAAGAATTTGTGGTAGCACAGAAGAAAACAAAAAATGGGATTATATCGGAGGCTGAATTCAACAAAATAATGAAAGACTATCCATATCATTCTATCATAAGACTCGGCAATGCACATAGTTCTTATAAATATGGAATTGCTTGCTATTCGAAATTCCCAATAGAGAAATCGGCACAACTTCCTATCGAAAGCACATATAACGGGTCGGCCATACACGAGATAAAGATAAAGGGAAGAATGGTTACCCTTGTCAATAATCATCTGGAATCTAATCGAATAACAGCCGAGGATAAGAAATTATACAGTAAGTTTTTCAGATCGAAAGACAAAGACATGCTTGACGAAATAACCCGAAATATTAAGAATAGACTTGGTGTGGCCTATCTTATCAGAGAAAAGCAGGCAAATATTATACGTACCTATATGGATAAGCAGGAAACCGATGCAACCATTGTTTGCGGAGATTTCAATGACACTCCTATATCTTATGCCTACCACACGATTAAAGGCGATTTAATCGACTCTTTTGCCCACACCGGACTAGGGCAAGGTATAACCTACAATGAGAACAAATTCTGGTTTAGAATAGACTATATAATGCATTCTATGGGTATAGAGTCATACAATTCTGCGGTAGGCAAAGTCGGATACTCCGACCACTACCCTATCTGGACATATTTGAAGTTTAAATAATAAAAAAGAGCAGGATTTTCACCCTGCTCTTTTTTATTATGCGTGTATTCTGTAACCTTACTTACTTCGTATTTACTGCATGCCTGTTTCCCGAATAGCTTTTTAATATTGCCCGGGTAGAACCGACTTTCAATTTCGAATCCAATCTTACAGGCATTCTGTTATTATCGTTCGTAATGTATACCCTCATTGCCTCTTCCTTATCCTCGAAAGCCAGCTTGTTACCATTACTCATGCTCAGCACCAACTTGATGCAATCATACTTCTTATCATCATTTCCCTTTATTATTTCTGTTCCCTGATGCTCAATAACCATATAAACCTTCTTTTTCCCTGCCATAAATTCAACAGCAGCCTCGTCCCCTTGTTTCATCTTCGAATAGTCAAGCGTACGTGCATAAAAGACTACACTAATCATATCGTACACACAATTGGGACTAGATAGAGTTTCGTCAAAACGTGGCTCTCCATTTTTCACACGCTTGGTACGGATCGTTACATTACCTCCCTTGCCATACGTATAAGTAATGTTTTCTTTTGTGTATTCCTTACCTTCATGCGCATCTTTGGTGAAAGCCAGAGGAATCAGATCTTTCGTCATGTAGGATGATAACGTATCATTCAGAGTGAAAACAGATTTCGCTGCGCCAGTAGATTCGGCCAATAAAGACATTTTATATGCATCCTTGCCATTATACTTTTCGGAGACAGTCCTCAAAGAAGATTTCCCTGCTTTCGTATAAATAATCCCATACTTGAAATAAAGATCATAATTCAGATCTTCCCCTGCCTGGAAGTATTTATTTTCGATCTTACATTGTCCATTTGCTTGTATACTACTAAAGAGTATAAATAGCGTAAATATTACTTTTATCGTTTTTTTTATCATAATTAGTCAACATTTATAGTAAATAAAATCTACCTGTTCCTATTCACTCCCGTTTGCGTATTCTGTGTATTATTCGTGCTATTCGCCCTTTGACGCTGCTGCTGGGCTTTTTGATCTTTTTGCTCCATTTCTTTTTGTTTCGAAGCTTTCTCCTGCGGCTTGTTCTTCGTTATTTCTAACGGTTTTTGTTTATCCAACGGAAGATCATTTATCGTCCAGTCTTCTTCTACTTCCCAGTTAGCCTTCACATCCCAATATTTATCAAAATAATAAACCATCTCAGGCTGTAAGTTTTTGAAATAATCACCTGTATCCCATTTGCCGTTGCCATTAGTATCAATAACAACACGTGCATAATACTTATCCGGAGTGAGGTTCTTAAACACAGCTATATTATCTATAACCCGAGCCTGACGTACAGGTCTATCCGATTTGTCGAGGAGCTGAACAAAAGCCGGTACACTATCCTGTAATCCATGAAGAGTTATGGCTAGACTGCCATATTGGTCGGCATCTTTTATTTTAAGTTTCTGCTCGTACTTATTGTTCCATATCCCATAAATACTGTGAATAGAGGCTGAATCGATCGAAATCCGATACTCGTGCCCATATTCCCATTTACGTTTTAATGTGAATTTCCGCGGATTGAGGGAATCTTCCAATATTTGGAAATCCGAAACAACAAATGTAGTATCTACAAGATGCTCAAATTTTATTTTATCTTCCAATTTACCGATAATAGGTTCATTAAATTCAAATGTTATATTCTTATAAACATCCCACGAAGATGCAGCATCACTCTTCAAATCGATAAATGTGATAGGAATTTCTTCCTCTTCTTCTTTTTTCTTATTATCTTTTTTCTTCTCTTTAGGGCGGGTTCTATCTATAAGTTTCAACGTATCGGTTGTCGGAACAGACTGATTTAATGAATCGGTCTTCATATAGAAAATTTTAGCCGAAAGTGTATCAATAGCCGTCATTTTAGGATCTTTCAACCAATAAATCAGTGTATCGTTAGCTGCCGTTTTTTCAAGGATTGCCCAATCGTTATCCGCATCAAAATTCAAGAACTCTATCTTCGGCATAGGAGTTGGTGCTCCAAAATACAGAGCTATGTGCTTTGCTGTGCGCTCATATTTTTGCAAATACTGACGTTTAAAACCCGAATTAAATGATCTTAAAACAATATCATCCGGTAAAAAACGCGTGTATTCTATTGTTTTTATGGAATCGATCTCATGATCTCCGATTACAAACGAAGTCGTATCTGTACGGGTATCACGAGTGACAGAAGGCTCTAAAGTAGCATCCATAAATGCAATAGCTTCGCCCGGATTATCATACATATAATCTCTATTGGCATCATCTAAAGCATATATATTATAAGTACCGGGAGCAACACCCCGTATAGTGAATAATCCAAAATCATTGGTACGCGATATACGTAAAAACTTTGTATGAGTAAATGCTGTATCTGACAAATTAGAGTGCAGACCGACATACATACCTTTCACCGGTTCTAGATTATCAGCGGTAAGTACCTTACCCGAAACAGCCAGTGTATCTACATAATCGCCCGTCGAGAATGAAAATGAAAAATTCTCGAATGCATTGCCTTCATTATTATCCGTGATGGCATCTGTAAAATCAATTGTATAAGTTGTATTCTCCGTCAATGTATCCTTCAGGGTCACACTGACTCTCCTGTTCACTGCCTGAATAATAGGAAATGCTTTTTGCGGAGGAGTTATAATAATTTTCTCTGATGGTTTTACTAAAACGACATTCTCGTCAAACTCAATAACAACTTTCCCATCTTTTACATTAATAGCATTGATAGCCGGTGATGTTCTTACCACTTTAGGCGGATCGAAATCGTATGCACCACCTGATGGTGAAGCCATATTGGCACATGCAGTTACTAATCCGGCTAATAGGCCCGACACGATCAATAAACTTGCATATTTTTTCACAGAATGTTTCATTCGCTGATTTTAATTTACGCAAAAATACAATGTTTTATATACAAATAAACTGTATAGCCTATAAAATAGGTTAACTCTCTGTACATCTGTCTGATTTATTCAATACAATTAAACTCTCATTGCCCATATTAAACAACAAGTCAATAATACTCATATTGTCCTTAAAGCCAAACTTCTGATCAAATACCTGATAATAAGGCTCCGGCTTGAAAGCCGAATCTACAATCTTCCAATCTTTCTTAGGGTGAATTACTTCACGCAAGTCTATCTCACTTGCAGCAAAATCCATTTTATACTCACTTGTATAAGCTACTATAGGAGAATCTATATTCAGTAATTTAAGAATCATTATTCGTAATTCTTCGTTAAAATCGAATAGAAATGAATATTTTTTATGATAAAACGGATAAAAATCATCCTGATAATATTCGAAGAATGGAGTCGAATTATACGCCGAGATTATTGCATTCCAATGTATATGCTGCCAATTCCCATGCTCGGCGATTCGAATATCTTTCATTGCTATCTTATCGAGAGAGGAATGTACCACAGGTACAGACAATGGCATAGGTCCGTTTGCTGCCATAATGATGCAGCGATTACGATAAGTTTGTTTTACATAATTATCGTTTTGCTCGATAAAAATGCGGTTGCTATTTACAAACTTAGCATAATATTGCACCGGAGCCAGATAGGCTGATGATAAGTAAATGTCCATTATCGATTCATTATTTAACTGCCGAAAAACGGCGGTCTTCCGATATATTCGCATTATCGGAATGATACCATACATAAGTTACTTCGCCTATTACATGACTAAAAGGAATAAACCCGAGTGAACGGGAATCTATTGAATGTGAGCTATTGTCAGATAACATCCAATAATAATCATCCTCGAATATGTAGCGCGCCTGTTCTTTACCATCAATAATCAGTTTATCATTGTTGAAACGGGCCTTGCTACCCTGCTCCTGCAATATAGTTTGTTTATATGCGGACAGATTGAATGCTGTTAAATCTATTTCCATGCCCTTAGCCGGAACAGCCATTTTATAGCTCTCGTTGTAATGAACACCCGAAACAGCTATATTGAGAGAGTCACGTAAATTCTGATTGACAATGAATGCTTCATACTTATTTAATTCAATCGAGGCAGTATCACCCGACAATTTATAATTACGGATAGAAATATTCTGCTCTTGTAAGACCTCTTCTATATCTTTCTGAATCGAAATATTGAATATATACTCATTCACGACATCGGGCGAAAGAATATAGCTCATGTTGTTAATAAACAATACTCCATTTTTCATTTCCAACGTATCGCCCGGCAGAGCCACACAACGACTAACTAATAATGCTCGCTTATCGATCGGTTTTTCCGATTCCAACGGATTATTAAATAGAATGATATCATTGGGCTTAAGATAAGTATCGAAAATTCGGCAGTATGGAGCCTCTAGCGCTGTTGAATAAGATTTTAGGCCAAACAGATCGTCGAATACAAAAGGAACGCTAAAAATGGTCATAGGAAGGCGTATGCCATAAGCTGTTTTATTGACCAGAACTTCGTCTCCTTTCAATAGGGCAGTCTCCATTTGAGTCGATGAGATAGTGTATGACTCAACAATAAAAGAACGTACCACAAAAACAATGAGCAAAGCAATCAATATTGCTTTGCTCAAATAGATGAGTATGTTCTTTTTCTTATTAGAAGACATTATTTCTTATTTCCCGATGTGAATAGCCTGCTCCAACGTATCTTACCACTAAACCAACCTTTATCTTTATCTAATGAAAGCCAGATAAATAAGGGTTTACCCACAATATGATCTTCAGGAACAAATCCCCACATACGTGAATCTGCCGATTTATCTCGATTATCACCCATCATGAAATAATAATCGAACTTGAAAGTATAAGAATCGGCTTGCTGACCATTGATATATACTTTTCCATCGCGATAGTCAAAATCATTAAGCTCGTAATTTTTGATACAACGTTCATAAAGCGCAACTTTGTAATCTACATCTTTGTCGAACTTGATGGTTTCGCCGCGTTTAGGAATCCATATCGAAGGGTAGTCTCCATATTCGATATCCCGGTCATACGATACAGGATATAATGGTGGCTGAGTATATATATGTCCTTCGATAGCACCTCTACGCTTAAGATATTCGTTACGTTTCACTATAGACCATACAAATGAGCGGCTTTCAAGCTGCTTGATCATTTCTTTTGTCAAAGGAACATTTGAATAAAGAAGTCCGGCATTACCTTTCTCTCTTTTCAATCCTAACTGAGCAGCGTACGCACTATCTAGTTTGCTGATATCTTCAACACCAATCATCGCCTTATCTTCGTCACTGATAACAAGCTCTTCAAAAATACTCGGTGCAATCATTGTTCCATCAGTTTGCACACAATACAATAACTGCATATTTTCAGGCTCTTTTTGTACTTTGCCATCGATAAATACTGTATCATTACGCAATTCGAATGTTTCTCCCGGAAGGCCAATAGCGCGTTTCACATAGTTTTCGCGTCTGTCTATAGGACGATAAACGATATTTCCATTCTTTGCTTTATTAGCCCAAATATTAGCACGGCCTTCTTCCTTACAGATCGTATAATAATCTTCGTTCTGCCTGTTCAAAGCAACAGTATCACCCGACGGGTAGTTGAACACTACAATATCGTCATGCTCTATAGCCCTACCTCCCGAAAAACGTTGATAATCGACCTGAGGTTTTTCCAAGTAAGATTTAACATCGAAGAAAGGGATTGTATGCTGCATCAAAGGTAAAGAAAACGGAGTCATCGGAGAGCGCGATCCGTAGCTTAGTTTACTTACACAAAGAAAATCTCCAACTAACAACGATTTCTCCAGTGATGAAGAGGGAATCTGATAGTTTTGAAAAAAGAAAGTATTGATAAAATAAACACCTACCAAAGCGAATACAATAGCATCTACCCACTCAAGTATGCTTCGTAACCTCGGATTCTTCACATTCTTCCAACTAGCCCAAGGGATAAATTTAGTAATGTAAATATCGATAAAAACCGGTATCAGAAGTAGTACAATATAATAGCTCGTCCAGATAACAAATAGTATACAAAGTACGCTTGCCAGAATACCATATACCCATTGTCGCATACCCGGTTTCTGCTTATCTCTTTTTTCGTCTTTATTAGGCAGTTTATTTTCCATATTTTATATTAAGTAAAGAATATATTAACGCTATACATCTGATTAACAATATAATATTAAGATATCTAATATTTTAGAAATTAAACATATCTTTCATACCAAGAAATCCTTTCTTACCATTTGTAAATTCGGCTGCTAAAACTGCTCCCAAAGCAAGCCCCTTACGGTTTTTAGAATCGTGCTCAATAGTTATTACATCAGCCTCCGATTCATATATAACGGTATGTATACCAGGAACTTCACCCTCTCTCATACAATGAATAGATATATCCGTTGGTTTTTCTTCCACCTCAAGATTCCATCTGTCTTTTCTATCGAAGTTTTCGATTATTCCTTCAGCCAAAGTAATAGCAGTGCCACTAGGTGCATCCAGCTTATGAATGTGATGCGTTTCCTCCATTCTAACATCATAATCAGGATATCGGTTCATTATTTTAGCCAGATATTTATTCACAGCAAAAAATATATTTACGCCCAAACTGTAATTCGACGCATAGAAAAAAGTTTTCCCATCTTCTGAACAAGCTTTCTTCATTTCATCAAGATGCTCGAGCCAGCCTGTCGTACCTGCTACTACAGGAACATTAGCCGCAAAACATTTTCTATAATTATCTACAGCTGTATCAGGCGTAGAAAATTCGATCGCTACATCCGCACTTTTGAAAGCAGGAGAATCGAAGTCTGCTATATTACCCATATCTATTATCGAAACAATTGTATGACCTCTTTCGATCGCAATTTTCTCGATCTCGTGACCCATCTTTCCGTACCCAATAAGTGCTATTTTCATCTTGATATAAAATTTTATATTTCTAAACAGTGCAAATATACATAAAAACTTATCTTTTTTAGAATAGATAGTACCTCTCTACGCATAAAAATAATTAATGTAATGAGAGCAGTACTATCCGATTGGATAAAGTAATAACTTTGTATTCACTATATTTGTCGTCCACTTATAAAATAAAATCACATGGTAACATTAGAAATTTGTTCAAATTCGGTGCAGTCATCGATAGAAGCCCAACGAGGAGGAGCCGTAAGAGTCGAATTATGCGATAATTTGGCTGAAGGAGGTACAACACCTGCCCTATCTCAAATAGAATTATCAAGACAATACATTGATATACAGTTGAATGTGATAATAAGACCACGTGGTGGAGACTTTCTGTACAATGATCTTGAGTTCGAAATAATGAAAAGAGATGTGCATCATTGTGGTTTATCAAAATGTGACGGAGTAGTTATCGGTATGTTAAATGCTGACGGTTCCATCGACAAAAACAGGAATGCGGAATTAATAGAAATCGCAAGAAAGTACAGGATGAGCGTTACCTTTCACCGAGCATTCGACCGTTGTGCAGATTTATTCCAATCGCTCGAAGATATCATCGATTTAGGCTGCGACAGAATCCTCACTTCCGGCGGTAAAAAGACAGCTTTAGAAGGTAAAGAAATAATTAAGCAACTCATCAAAAAAGCCGGTGGTCGCATTATTATTATGCCGGGCTCAGGTATTACAGAAAATAATATTTCAGAATTGGTAGAGGCCACAGGCTTAACCGAATTTCATGGTTCGTTCAGAAGCAAGTATAAAGGAGGAATGGAATTCGTAACTGAAGGCTTAGGCACACCAGATGAAGAGTATTCTATCTTACTTACTGATTATAAAAAAGTAGAACAAGCTATTGAAAATGCAAATAGAGATATTTGAAAAATGAATAAATTAACTTAAAGCCTCTCGGTCAACATATTTATTAATTAAAAATACTACAAGTAAAAATATATAAAATAGTAACTTTGCAACTCCAATAAACCAAAGATATAGAATAAAAAGATGAACTTTAAATACGATGTTATTGTAGTTGGAGCAGGTCATGCCGGATGTGAGGCAGCAACAGCAGCCGCCAACATGGGATCGAGAACTCTCCTCATAACGATGGATATGAATAAGATTGCACAAATGAGTTGCAATCCGGCCGTCGGTGGAATCGCCAAAGGACAAATAGTAAGAGAAATAGATGCTATTGGCGGTCAAATGGGGATAGTTACCGATAAGACAGCTATCCAATTCAGAATGCTTAACCGATCGAAAGGACCAGCCATGTGGAGTCCACGAGCACAAAGCGACCGTGCACAATTCATACTGAAATGGAGGGAAATAGTTGAAAATACGGATAACCTATTTATCTGGCAAGACACGGTGAATTCGTTAGTCATAGAAGACAATGAAGTAAAAGGAGTAAAGACTGCAATGGGAGTTACTTTCACGGCCAAATCGGTCGTTCTCACGAATGGGACATTCCTGAATGGATTGATACATATAGGTAGTGTACAACTTGGAGGCGGTCGGGTTTCCGAACCAGCATCATTCGGTATCACAGAACAACTGAAAGAATTAGGCTTTACCACCGACAGAATGAAAACCGGAACACCTGCCAGAATAGATGGTAGAAGCGTCGATTTTAGTTTAATGGAAGAACAAAAAGGAGAAGAAGATTTTCATAAGTTCTCTTACCTTGATTTTGCCCCTCGCACATTAAAACAATTAAGTTGCTGGATTACCTACACGAATGAAGAAACCCATGCAGAATTACGCAATGGTTTAGATGAGTCTCCTTTATATAACGGACAGATAAAAAGTATCGGACCAAGATATTGCCCTAGTATAGAAACTAAGATTGTAACTTTTGCCGAAAAAACAGCACATCAATTGTTTCTGGAACCAGAAGGTGAAAACACTCAAGAGTATTATTTGAATGGATTTTCATCCTCTCTCCCACTCCGCATACAAATCGAAGCTCTGCAAAAAGTACCTGCATTTAGAAACATACACATATATAGACCAGGGTATGCAATCGAATATGATTTCTTCGATCCAAGACAATTGAAACATACATTGGAAACTAAGCTTGTAAAAAATCTATTTTTCGCAGGACAAATAAATGGAACTACAGGATATGAGGAAGCCGGAGGGCAAGGACTAATCGCAGGTATAAATGCACACATCAACACACACGGTGGAAACGAGTATACACTACAAAGAGACGAAGCTTATATCGGCGTATTAATTGACGATCTTGTTACAAAAGGAGTTGATGAACCATATCGTATGTTTACCTCTAGGGCTGAATATAGAATACTACTTAGGCAAGATGATGCAGATGCACGCCTAACTGAGAAAGCCTACAATATAGGTCTGGCAAAAAGAGAACGTATGGATCTCCTCAAAGAGAAAAAAGGAGAAATAAACAGACTTGTAGAATTTGCTACTAACTACTCTTTGAAACCCGGATATATAAATGAAGGTCTAATTGCATTAGGAACCTCCCCTCTCAAACATGGGCTCAAACTAAAAGATGTAATAACAAGACCGCAAATATCCATTAACAATATAGCAGAATATGTGCCGGCATTCAAAGAAGAGCTTGATAAAATTCCGAATAGAAAAGAAGAAATAATAGAAGCTACCGAGATTATTATAAAGTATGACGGTTATATAAAGAGAGAGCAAATAATAGCAGATAAGATAAGCCGCCTTGAAAACATAAAAATAAAAGGCAAATTAAATTACGAAAACATATTATCTTTATCTACGGAGGCAAGACAAAAGCTCAAAAATATAGATCCGGAAACTATTGCACAAGCAAGCAGAATACCCGGAGTTTCACCAAATGATATTTCCATTTTACTTATTCTTTTAGGGCGATAAAATAAATGTTCCACGTGAAACAGCGTGAAACAAAGAGAATAAAAATTCAGAAAAAGAATAGAAAACGCACAAAATAAAAATGATGTTTCACGTGGAACATAAACTAAAAAGCAGAAATGACAGTAGAAGAAAAAGAGTCTAAAATTGAAAAACTGAGAAGAACAGTAAGAAACATTCCAGACTTTCCAATCGAAGGAATTCAATTTAAAGATGTGACTCCCCTATTTAAAACCAAAGAATCTTTATTCGATCTTACAGAAGTATTACTTGATGAATATAGAAACAAAGGAATAACTAAAGTAGTCGGGATAGAATCCAGAGGTTTTATAATGGGTCCCATTATGGCACTCGAATTAGGAGCCGGATTTGTACCAATTCGCAAACCCGGAAAATTACCTGCTGAAGTCTTCGAAGAACTGTACGAAAAAGAATACGGTGAGGATAGCATACAAATTCACAAAGATGCATTAACCAGTGAAGATGTAATACTTCTTCACGATGATCTCCTTGCTACTGGCGGAACAATGCTTGCAGCATATAGGCTTGTAAAAAGAATGGGCGTAAAAAAGATATATGTTAATTTTATCATAGAACTTGAGGAATTAGCAGGTAGAGAAGTATTTCCCGAAGAGATAGAAGTAAAAGCATTGCTAAAATATTCTATTTAAATAATTTTGGTTATTTAAATCAAAATAGTATATTTATTTAATAGAAATTTCTTAGCATAAAATTATTTCGGATGAAAGAATACCTAAAAAATATAATACAAAATATTCCCGAAAAGCCTGGTTGCTATCAATATTTTGATGACAAAGGGACTATTATATATGTAGGTAAAGCAAAAAATCTCAAGAAGAGAGTATCATCCTATTTCACTAAGAGTCACGATAATAGCACTAAGACCAGAGTCTTAGTAAGTAAGATCAGGGATATAAAATACATCATTGTAGATACAGAAGAAGATACTTTTCTTCTCGAAAATAATTTAATAAAAGAATTACAACCAAGGTATAATGTTTTACTGAAGGATGACAAAACGTATGCATCTATTGTTATCCGAAACGAATATTTTCCAAGAGTAGAACAAACAAGAAATCTTGTAAAAGACAATTCATTATATTTTGGCCCCTACCCTAGTGGAAATGCAATAAAAGTATTACTTGAAACAATTCACAAAATATATCCGATCCGTACATGCTCGCTAAGTCTTACACCCGAAAATATAGCCTCCGGAAAATATAAAGTTTGTCTTGAGTATCATATAAAAAGATGTATGGGCCCTTGTGAAGGACTACAATCTTTAGAGGATTATCATAAAAGTATAGAAGCAATAAAAGGCATCTTGCGTGGAGATACCAATTCTGTTAGCGAAGGTATCTACAATGAAATGATCAAACTATCTGATAATCAAAACTTTGAAGAGGCACACAAGCTAAAGGAAAAATACATGCTCATAGAGAGCTTCAAAAGTAAATCGACCGTAGTTAGCAGCATTAAATATAATATAGATGTTTACAGCTACGACGAAGATGATAACTCTGCATATATCAACTACTTAAGTGTACATAACGGCGCTATCATACAGGCATATACGTTCGAATACAGAAAAAGAATGGAAGAAGCTAAAGAAGAATTGCTCGGATTGGGTATTCTTGAAATGCAAAATCGATTCGGTGCAAAAGCAAAAGAAATTGTAGTTCCCTTCTATCCCGATCTCATTCTTAGTGGTGTGGAATTTACGATTCCTCAACGAGGTGATAAAGCAAAGCTACTCGGCCTCTCCATTAAAAATGTAAAACAATATAAACTTGATAAACTTAAGAAAGCAGAAACACTAAATCCTGAGCAGCGAAATACACGCATTCTCAAAAATATACAAAAAGATCTCAACCTAAAAGAATTACCGACACATATAGAATGTTTCGACAACTCAAATATACAAGGAACAAATCCAGTATCGGCATGTGTTGTTTTCAAAATGGGAAAACCTTCCAAGAGAGATTACCGTCATTTTAATGTAAAGACCGTAGAAGGTCCTGACGATTTTTCCACAATGCGCGAAGTTATATACAGACGCTATCACAGGCTACTAGAAGAGAAAACTCCCCTACCCCAACTCATTGTAATAGATGGAGGAAAGGGGCAACTAAGTGCAGCATGCGAATCTCTCAAAGCTCTTGGTATATATGGAAAAGTTGCGATTGTGGGTATTGCTAAACGACTCGAAGAAATATATTATCCCGAAGACTCTGTTCCTTTGTATCTCGACAAAAATTCAGAATCTCTAAAGGTAATTCAATACCTTAGGGATGAAGCACATAGGTTCGGAATTACCTTCCATAGAAACAAAAGAAGTAAAGCTCAGGTAAAATCGGAACTAGACAATATTAAAGGTATCGGTGACGAAACCAAACGGATACTCCTAAAACATTTCAAAAGTGTAAAACGAATAAAAATGGCTCCACAGGCAGAAGTAGAAGCAATTGTGGGCGTTTTCAGAGCCAAACTTTTAAAAGATTATTTTGAACAAAAATAAGCTATAGTCTGTTATATAATAAATAGTAAGTACACATACTATTTAGTGTGCTTTCCTAAAAATAAAAGACTAAAACACTAATTAAATTGTTCAAATTATGAAAAATGGCTTATTAAGTTCAGTAAAACAAGCAGTTAAATACTGGTGGGTATCCCTCCTAATAGGCGCATTAGCTGTAATACTAGGTATATGGTGTGCAGCAGCACCTAACACAACTCTTATTGCTTTATCCGCTGTGTTTGTTGCCGGCTTCATCGTCAGTGGTATATTTGAAATTTCTTTTGCAATATCAAACAGAAACAGTCTCAATGGATGGGGTTGGACACTAGCAAGCGGATTTATAGACCTACTTTTCGGATTTTTACTAATTGCACTTCCCGTACAAAGTATTTTCGTTCTGATATTCTTTATCGGATTCTGGATAATGTTCCAATCCGTATGGGGAATCGGTGCCGCTATAGAACTACAACGCCACGGAGCTAAAAATTGGGGATGGGCGCTTGTATTAGCAATAATAGGGCTGTTACT
Organism: Dysgonomonas sp. ZJ709; assembly: GCF_011039195.1. Lineage (NCBI taxonomy): Bacteria > Pseudomonadati > Bacteroidota > Bacteroidia > Bacteroidales > Dysgonomonadaceae > Dysgonomonas > Dysgonomonas sp. ZJ709. The sequence continues at coordinate 27,762 of NZ_JAAKEM010000018.1, read as the reverse complement.
ATCATTCGTATTGATTGTAAATCCAGTATTTGCAAGCGGATTTATAGTTGGCTTAACAGCTATAACCTTTATATGCTACGGGCTCCTCAGAATATTCTATGCATTCAAATTAAAAGCATTGGGAGGAGAAATAGAGGAAGTAGAAAAAATATTAGAAGATAAATAAACTCCATAATTAAAAGTTAGGAGGAAATTGTTTACAAATAAATACCTAATTTTAAGGTCGCATATCAAGTTTGATATGCGACCTTTATTTTTAAGATATACGTAATGAGAATACTTATACAACGGGTTAAAAAAGCATCGGTAACAATAGATAATACGATAAAAGGAGAGATAGGAAAAGGATTATTAATCTTTGTTGGAATAGAAGATATTGATAATCAGGAAGATATAGAATGGCTTTGCAACAAAGCAATTAATCTTCGTATCTTTGATGATGAAAAGGGAATTATGAATTTGCCAATAACTGATATAGATGGCGAAATATTGGTCGTATCGCAATTTACACTGCATGCTTCGACCAAGAAGGGCAACCGCCCATCTTATATTCGTGCATCTAAACCTGATATTGCGATTCCTCTTTACAACGAGTTTTGCGACAACCTCCAAAAACTATTGAACAAACAGGTACAGACAGGTATTTTCGGTGCAGACATGCAAGTGGAGTTAATAAACGATGGTCCGGTAACTATCTGGATCGATTCTAAAAACAAAGAATAAATGACAATAGAAGAAGCTCAACAAGAAGTAGACAACTGGATACAAACTATTGGTGTCCGCTACTTTAATGAATTGACCAATATGGCTATCCTTACCGAAGAAGTAGGAGAACTAGCTCGCATAATGGCCCGAACTTATGGTGACCAATCATTCAAAAAATCAGACTTGGCAAAAGATTTAGGGGACGAGATGGCCGATGTACTCTGGGTACTGATCTGCATAGCCAATCAGACAGGAATAAACCTCACAGAAGCCTTCAAAAAGAATATGGAGAAAAAAACAAACAGGGATAAAGACAGACATATAAATAACGAAAAACTAAAATAAAATGGCCGAAACAAATAAATATCTCGACGCGCTGAATAAGTATAAAACTGACATCAAAGATGAAGACATAACAGCTACTGTGAACGAGATAATCAGCAAAAAATTTGCAGCTAATAATACAAAAGAAGCATATAAACGTATCTATTCATGCATTGATCTCACATCGCTGAATGCTACCGATACACGTGAAGATATATGGAACTTTACCGAAAAAGTAAACGATTTCGATGGTTCATCCGATACACCGAATGTAGCAGCAATATGCGTATACCCTAACTTTGCCGAAGTGGTAAAAGAAGCATTGATAGCCGATGTGAAAATCGCTGCTGTTGCCGGAGGATTCCCTTCATCTCAGACCTTTACCGAAATAAAGGTAGCCGAAGCAGCACTTGCAGTAGCGGCAGGAGCCGACGAAATAGATATAGTGCTTAATTTAGGATACTTTCTTGAGGAAAATTACGAAGAACTTTCGGAGGAAATAAGTGAAATAAAAGATACATGCCGCGATGCTAAACTGAAAGTAATCCTCGAAACAGGAGCTCTCAAATCGGCCTCGAATATAATGAAAGCCTCTATCCTATCGCTCTATTCGGGAGCAGATTTTATAAAAACTTCTACAGGCAAAGGATATGAAGGAGCTTCACTCGAAGCGGCTTATGTCATGTGTACAGCTATTAAAGAATATGAAAGTAAAACAGGCATAAAATCGGGTTTTAAAGCTTCCGGTGGTATTTCTACAACAGAAGAGGCCGTAAAGTATTATACAATAGTAAAAGAGGTGCTAGGCGACGAGTATTTGTCTAATGAATATTTCCGTATCGGTGCAAGCCGTTTGGCCAGTAACCTGATCAATAGTATAAAATAATTATCACCAACTATTATTAATAAAGAAAATGGAGAACAGCTATCTGTTCTCCATTTTTATTTTCAAATTTAGATCTTCTTTATGATCTCCTGCATAATAAATGCCATCTTCGGCTGAGCTATTTTAGCTGCCTCCTGGACATCTTCGTGTGTACATTCGACTATCTTACCTATTACACCCAAATCGGTGATTATAGAGAATGCCAGCACCTTCATTTTAGCATGATTAGCCACGATAACTTCCGGTACTGTAGACATACCGACTGCATCCCCTCCTATTATACGGAAATAATTATATTCGGAAGGTGTTTCGAATGTAGGCCCTTGCGTACCTATATAAACTCCATGCTGTAATTTTATATTATTATCCTTGGCAACTTGCATTGCCATCAAACGAAGTTCTCTATTATAAGCCTCACTCATATCGGGAAAGCGGACTCCTAATTCTTTATAATTTTTGCCATGAAGCGGGTGTTCCGGAAACAGATTTATATGATCGTCGATAAGCATAATATCACCTATATCGAAACTGCCATTCATTCCACCTGCTGCATTCGAAACAAATAGATATTCTATACCCAATGCCTGAAATACGCGGATAGGAAAAGTAACTTCTTTCATATTATAACCTTCGTAAAAATGAAAGCGTCCTTGCATTGCAATAACGTCTTTACCACCAAGTTTTCCGAAAATCAACTTACCACTATGCCCCTCTACTGTCGATAGAGGAAAGTTTGGTATATGTTCGTATGGGATTTCCTTTTTATCACTTATTTCATGTACAAGCTCACCCAATCCAGTGCCTAAAATGATAGCGATATTAGGAATAACTTCTACTTTATCTTTTATAAAATGCGCGGTTTCCTGTATTTTCTTTAACATGCTTATATATTTTGTCTTTAAATTGTTGTTTACTCTCCTCATCCGAAAAAACAACTTCGATAGGAAGATAGTAAAACGAAGGTTTTAATTGCTCGTCAATATCATCTCGCAGTATGAGTCGAGCAGCATCTTTTTCTGTTACTAAAATAATCTTATTCACCGATTGTATAGCCTCGAATTTATTTGCTATATCCTTAATATCTCTTGCCTTGAAAGCATGATGATCAGGATAGATCATTGTTTCCACTTTATTGGTATACTCCGATAATTTTTCAATTATCATTTTAGGCGAGGCTATTCCTGTAACCAATAATATATCTTTATCATTCAGATAATCCAAATCAATATCCTGTTCGTTCTCACTAAATACCGGCTTAAGGTTCTGATAATTAAAGCTGGTAAAGAAAAGGCTCTGATAAGGGAATGTATTTATGTTGTGTGAAATAATTCGGTATTCTATGGGTTGCAATTTCTGAGGGCATTTTGTTACAATCACCATACTGGCCTTACGAACATGCATTGCTGATTCCCGTAATCTGCCGGCAGGAAGCAATTTATCTTCATAAATGGGTCTGTTATAATCAGAAAGGATAATGGTGTAAGACGGCTTCACATAACGATGTTGAAAAGCATCGTCTAACAAGATAATCTGCGGAGGTTTTTCTAGTGCAAGCAATTCATTAATACCCCTTCTCCTATTTCCATCTACAGCTATAATAGCATTCGGATATTTCTGTTTGATCTGGAAAGACTCATCACCTATTTCCAGACTTGTAGACTCACTTGTAGCTAATACAAATCCCTTTGTTTTTCGCTTATAACCACGACTCAATACTGCTACACGATATTTATCCTGAAGTATTTCTATCAAATATTCAGTGTGTGGCGTTTTTCCCGTACCACCCGCCGTAATATTTCCAATACAAATAACAGGAATATCAAATTCTTCGTGCTTCAGTATTTTCCAATCGAATAACTTATTCCGAAAAAACACAATAAGCCCGTACAACCATGAAAACGGCAATAACCATTTATTAATGCGTACGGGTGGATTTGTAATCATTATATATTTATTTTATTTGAAAGTCGTAAGGTAAACGGGCTTGTATAAAATCCTGTTCTTTAATTTCTTTCATTAGTTTAAATAGCTCGTAATCGACACCTAAATATTCCTTCATGGCACGGGTGGTCATTTCTTCTTTCTGATCGGAAAATAAAGCCTCAAAGAAATCTACTTTTACAGGGAAACCTGACAGCGCATAATCTTCTAATTCAGCCAATTTTGCAGCTTCTTTTATAGCAACATCTATTCCACCAAGAGCATCCACAAGTCCAATTTTAAGAGCTTGATTTCCTGTCCATACACGCCCCTGAGCTATATTATCTAAAGAATCTTTCGGAATACCACGACCTTCAGAACAACGAGTAAGAAATAAATCATACCCTTTTTCTACGAAATTTTGAAGCATTACCTTTTCATCGTCTCTCATTGGGCGAGTGATATCACCAAAATCCGAGAATTTATTTGTTTTCACATTATCAAATGTAAGACCTACTTTCTTTGTCAGCCCTTCTGCATTCGGAAACATACCGAATATACCTATCGACCCTGTTAATGTATTTGGTTGAGCTATAATTTTAGAAGCATTACAAGAGATATAGTATCCGCCCGATGCAGCAAGATCTCCCATAGAAACTACTACCGGTTTCTTTGCTTTAAGATCGGTAATAGCTTTCCATATTTGTTCCGATGCGTAAGCACTACCTCCCGGAGAGTTGACACGTAAAACAACGGCTTTTACTTTATCGTTATCTTTTAATTTTTCTATTTCTCTTACATATCTTCTATCGGTAATACCATCTCTCGACGTGCCTACATTGATAGTACCTTCTGCATATAATACAGCAATTATATCATCCGATTTATCTTTCTTAAGAAACGATACAGACGACATATTCTTAACAGAAGCCAATCGTAAATCTTCTTTCTTTTCTACACCGGCAAGTGTTTGAATATATTGTCTTGCCTCAGTTTCATACATTAAAGTATCTATCAAACGATCTTGTACATTAACCACAGGATCGCGAAATAATGGCATCGAATCAGTAAGAATATTCAATTTATCTACTGATATATTTCGTGATACCGATATTTCAGAAAGAATAGTCGACCATGAATCACCCATAAAAGAAGATACTTGTTCTCTATTGGCATCGCTCATCTTGTCAAGAATAAACGGTTCTACTGCCGATTTGAAAGTACCTACTTTGAATATCTGCATTTCTATACCTAATTTTTCCAATAATCCTTTATAGAACATAGGTGAAGAAGAATAACCATGTAAATCCAGATTTCCCTGAGGATTGAGGATTACTTTATCGGCTGCTGTAGATAGATAGTAACAACCTTGTGTATACACATCAGCATAAGCAACCAGGAATTTTCCGCTTTCTTTATAATCGACCAACTGATCTCTTATTTCCTTAAGCGAAGCACCCGATGCTGCAAAAGCTCCGGCATTGATATAAATACCTTTAATTTTATCGTTCTCCTTTGCTTTTTTGATAGACGAAAGAATATCATCAAGTCCCATCTGATCGTTTTGACTTATACCAAACAACTCATAAAGAGGATTCGGATTCGATCTATCGGATAAAGTTCCCTCAAGTCTAATAGTTAAGACTGTATTATCTTTCAAATTATACTGCTGATCGGAACTGAGTATCATAGCAGCAAGTCCTGCAAAAAGCATAAAAAAGAAAAGTCCTAAGACTACAAAGCATCCCAACATAGATGCTAACACATTTTTAAAAAATCCTTTCATAATTCGATTTTCAATTATATTTAACAAAAATATATATTTATCTAACAATATGCTATTTAATAGAGTACATAATCACATTGGTTACCTATATATAACAGTTTTTTACAAAATAGCTGATAAAGTTTGTATCTTTAGGTTATAAGCTCCTTTAAACTCTACTTTTCACAATCAACAAAACAGTGTTGATAACCTGTTAATAAGTGTTGATATATTTTTCAAACAATAACCATTGCTTTTCCAAACTAAAGAACATATATGAAATTAGTCGCAGATGATAACTAAAAAATCACAGCTATTTATCATTCGTATTTGAAAGGGTTATTAACATCAATAGTGAATAATTACAAAAAATAGTTATTAACAAAAATAGTTATTAACAGTATTTTAATAAAGTTCACAATCTCCTTTATATAAATAAATTGGCTGCTTTTATCATTGTTAATAACTAAGATTTGTATGTAAACAGACATTTAAGAACGATATATACAAGTAATATACAAAAAAAGGATAAACACAATTAACAGCCTATAAATACAAGTATGATTTTTTTGAAAAGGAATTAAATAAAAACCTTATTATATATATGTTTTAATAACATTGATTTGAAATAAGATTTAAGTTTCAGAATTAATTCACTTTGTCATAAAATTCAAATAGAAAAGTGTTATTTTTATTCTCTCTTATAAAAGTGGTTATATGTAAACTATATAGCTGTTGATTGTCAAATATTTAAATTCAATACACATGAAAAAATCAGTATTTATTTTGTCTTTCTTATTTGCTATGAATATCTATCTTAATGCCCAAAGTCTTAGTGAAGCACCTAATTTTGATAAATATGCCAAGGCTAACAGTGAATTAGCTTCGCCCCAACAGGGTGAGAAAAGAGTTGTGTTTATAGGTAATTCTATTACTGAAGGTTGGGTAAATATGCGACCTGATTTCTTTACCGCTAATAACTATATAGGAAGAGGGATCGGTGGACAGACTAGTCCTCAATTATTGCTTCGTTTTCGTCAGGATGTAGTAGATCTTCAGCCTACAGCAGTTATTATTAACATAGGAACAAACGATATAGCTGAAAATACAGGTAAATATAATCCTGTATATACTTTCGACAATATTAAGTCAATGGCTGAAATTGCTAAAGCTAATGGTATAAAAGTAATTTTATCGTCTGTTCTTCCTGTAGGAGAATACCCATGGAGAACCGAGATTAAAAATGTACCTCAAACAATAGATGCACTGAATGCTAATATTAAGGCATATGCCGAAGCTAATGGTTTCGATTATATAGATTATAACATAGAGATGCGTGATGCCAATGGAGCTATGATAGAGGGTTACGGCTCGGATGGTGTACATCCTACAATAAAAGGATATGAAGTAATGGAAGTGATAGCTAAGAAAGTAATAGATAAGGTAATTGAATGATTGATACTAACCCATATATTTATATGCTCCTGTTTTCTGATATGTAAATTGTGTGAAATAAGATATTAATTTTATTTGACTGATCAGTTTTGTAATTTATAACAAATAATGAATCAACCTAAAGTAAGTATTATTGTTCCTGTTCATAATGCCGGGCATTATTTTGAAAAATGTTTGGCTTCTTTGGTTAATCAGACAATCGAAGAAATTGAAATTATTCTTGTTCTCGATTGTCCTTCAGACGGTAGCGATAAAGTTGCTGAAACGTTTGCTGCAAAGGATAATCGCATAAAGCTAATATATAACGAGGAAAATTTACATACAGGATTGAGCCGAAATAAAGGAATGAAAATGGCTCGGGGAAAGTACATAGGTTTTCATGATCATGATGATTATAGTGAACCTACGATGTACGAATTATTGTATAAAAAGGCTGAACAAGAAGAACTTGATGTTGTTAGATGTAATTTCACTTGTGTTTATGTGAAGGCTTCGGGATCTGAAAATATCGACGAACAATACAAATATCCCGATATTTCGACAGATGCTTCAAACAAAGAATGGATATATGAGAATGTTAGTAACGGTAATATTTCGTGTGTTATATGGAATCATATCTATAAAGCAGATTTTCTGACAGAGAATAATATACAATTCTTAGATTCGAGAAAGATATGCTCCGAAGATGGGATATTTTTTATTGAAGTTTATCGTAAACTTAATAATTTAGGCATAGTTTCAGATTATTTGTACCATCATGTTTTTCATTCAAATAATACGGGGAAAATATATGACTACCGATCGGTAAAGAATAGAATTTCATATTTTACAGAATTATATTTATTTCTGAATCAAAATGGAATTAGTGAAGATAAATGTCAATACTATTTGTCTAAAAATATTGTATGTTCCTTATATAGTGCTTCGAGGCAAGCTCTACTCTTGTTTCCATTACAAAAAGCGATTGCTGAAATACGATGTATAAGGGAAAGTGAACTGATGATGAAATGTATAAATTATCTATACAAAAAAGAGAATTTATCTACCCTATTCCATTTGAAACCCACTGTTATTATTTTTTCTTTTCTTGTAAAACTATTCAAATAGTATTTTTCTTTCAACTATCTCTTTTTGAGTAACAATTGTTACAGATTTTATCTTACCCTAATTTGTATTTTTGTACTTAATAATTTACAAATACAAATTCTTATGGAACAGTTACACGCACACGAAGTACTTCATATGATGGAAGGAAACAGCTATACAGAGTCTTCATTAAAAGAAGCTATTATTCAAAAGTTTGGAAAAGAGCAACATTTTTATGCTTGTTCGGCCGAAGATATGGATGTGGATCAACTTATTATATTCTTAAAAAATAAAGGCAAATTTAAATCAACAGAGGAAGAAGGATTTACTGTGGATATAAGTAAAGTATGTAATCATTAACGAGAATATTTTCGTCTTAATGTTTTCTTTTTTCGTTTTAGCAGGATTAGTTATTCATTTGAGAATGAAAATATCTATTTTCGTACATTGAGGAAGAAATAATTATTAATCCTCTAAATCAAGAATGAAAAATTTATCAAATATATATAGTCCTTATAAGTTTGTTCTTATAAGTATGATATGTGCATTATTTGTCATATATCCCGAAATAACCTGGATACCTTGGGAGTTGAGTAAACTGGAAGAGACTAGACGAGTAAGTTATATAGCTTTTTTTGTTTTTCGCTATGCTTTTTACACAGTTTTGATCTTCTTATTGATAAAAATCAATTTACAAAAAATAAAGACTTCTTCTTTTAAGGTGCGTTTTGGGTATAATGCACTGATTAGTATTGCTGCGTATGCTATTTACGGCGTGACCTCATTCTTAATCTATTCGATGGTTAGGCATTTCGGTAGTTTAATATTATTTCAATTTTTTATAATGTGCCTTTTAGATACTTTTATAGGACACATTTTTTTGTTATATAAAGAACAAAGGAACAAAGAACAAGAAATAGAACAACTTAAAATTGAAAATTTGCAAAGCCGCTATGATGCACTTACAAATCAGATAAATCCACATTTTTTCTTTAATTCATTAAATGGCTTGACTTCGTTGATCCGAAAAAAGGACAACGAAATCACACTTACCTATGTAAATAAGCTGTCGGATGTTTTCCGGTATATTTTGCAAAGTGATAAAAAGGGACTTGTGACATTAGGCGAAGAACTTGAATTTGTAGATGCATTTCGCTATATGATGGAAGTTCGTTTTGCAAATAAACTCGTATATCATGTAGAGATAGATAAAGAAAAGTTGTCGTATAAAATACCTGTTCTTTCTATTCTTCCTCTTCTTGACAATATAGTTGTTCATAATATGATTGATAGTGATCATAAGATGGAAGTTACTATATGTCTGAATGAAGAACAAGAGCTGGTTATATCTAATCCTATATATCCTAAACTGTCATCGCCCATAACTAACGGTACAGGACTAAAGAATTTGGAAAACCGCTTTTCATTGCTTATGGATAAACGAATAAGAGTTGAAAATGATGGTATGATTTTCAGTGTATATTTACCACTAAAATAGCAGTATTATGAAAGTATTGATAGTAGAAGATGAAACAGCTGCTTACGAAAGCTTAGTGGAAATACTAAAAGATATTGATCCTTCTATACAAGTCGTAGGCAATGCAGAAAGTGTTAGTCAAACTATTCAATGGTTAAATTCCCATCCCGAACCGGATCTGATATTGATGGATATTCATTTGTCAGACGGTTCTTCGTTTCTCATATTTGATGTTATAGAAGTAGAAACCCCCATTATTTTCACAACGGCTTATGATGAATACGCAATTGAAGCCTTTAAACTTAATAGTGTAGATTATTTGTTAAAACCTATCAAGTCGGAAGAACTGGAGCGTGCTCTGAATAAATTTAAGAAATGGACTCGATCCGAAGTGGTTGAATATTTATCCAGATTGACACAACTAGCGCCAACATCACGATATAAAGACAAGTTTTTAATTCCAATAAAAGATAAGTTGCTCCCAATAAATTTACGGGAGGTTTCCTATTTTTATACAACAGATAAGAGTACTCATATTTATCTAAAAAACGGCCAATCCTATCCTTACTCTAAAACATTGGAACAGATATTTTTATCATTGAATCCTGCAGATTTTTATCGTGCCAATAAACAATTTATCATAGCTCGTGAGAGTATTAAGGATATAACTATTTGGTTTGACAATCGCTTGCTTGTTACACTCGATATTGATGTTCCGGAACGCATTTATGTCAGTAAAAATAAGGCCGCAGACTTTAAGGCATGGATAGTAAATGAATAAATAAGTGTGTCACATCCTCATAAAATAAGAGTCTTTTTTCGTGTTAAGTATTAATCTTTTCGTGTTAATCTGCCCTTTAATACAAATACTAGATATTTATTAAATCTTTGTGAAAATCAAGAATTATAAATATTAAGTATATTCTTTATGCAAACAATAAACTTGAGTAACGAGGCAACTAAAACTAGAAGGATTACAGTAATAGATGCACTAAGGGGATTCGCTCTGCTTGGTGTTATACTTATGCACATGTTGCAGCGCTTCGGTATATTTTCTGGTGTGAGACCTGACGAGTCTTTGTTTCCTATGTTGGACGAAGCTATCCAATGGCTTTCACAAAACGTGATAATGGGGCGGTTTATTAATATTTTCGCCTGTTTGTTTGGATTGAGCTTCTTTATACAGATGGATAGTGCTGCAAAAAAAGGAATTGATTTTCGTAAACGCTTCTTATGGCGGATGGCTATACTTTTTGTTATAGGTGTGATTGGAAACTGTTTTTTTACTGCTGATATTTTATCTATATATGCAGTATTCGGAATTATAATGGTCTTCCTTTTCCCATTAAAAAATTGGATATTGATACTTATTGCCAGTTTACTACTATTGGGTGCTCCCCGAGCATTAATGACAGGTTACGACCGTATTGTAAAAACAGAACAAGTATCGGAAACGAGCCAACCTGCACGACGACCTGCAATGTCTAACACAGCAAAGCCTTCGTTTATTAATTCGGCTAAAGAAAACTTAACTTTCAAACTACAAGGAAAGCTAAACTACCAGTTCGGGATGTATGGACGTGGATATATCACATTGGCACTTTTTATACTGGGTTTAGTTATAGGTCGTTTGCGCTTCTTCGAAGATGTTCAGACCAAGCAGAAAAGAAATATAATCCTCTTTTTCGGATTTGCGCTTTCATCCGCAGTAATTAGTTTGATACTCAATTTAATTCCGCAGGAGCCACTTAATTTCAGAATGCTTATGACGCCTGGCTTTGATATATCTTTTGCGCTGCTTGCAGTTACAGCTCTAAACGATATTCAGATTGTGATATTTTCAGGAGCCTTAGCCCTTGGATTTATTGTCCTTTATCAGATCAAAAGCATTGGAAAATATTTGGATGTGCTAACTCCTTATGGACGTATGGGGCTGACAAACTATGAGATGCAAGGTATATTGGGTGCTTTTATATTTTCGGCGTGGGGATTTGGTGCAATCTTTGGTACTTGGGGTACAACAGAAGTATTTGCACTGGGATTGGTAGTATACGCTATACAAATTATAATAAGCCATTATTGGTTGAAAAAGTTTCGTTATGGACCATTGGAGTGGTTGTGGCGATCCGGTACTTATCTTAAGTGGCAACCATTGCGTAAAGCATAGTTTGTAAAACAAGGCAGAAACAAACTAAAACAGAGAGGGCACTTCTTCTTGAAATTGATGACAATGAATTATTCTCTTGCTCCTCTCTGTTTTATGTATATGTAATGAAAATAATATATGGATAATTAATTCACGTTATATCAGACACTACACATTTACTGAATTAAGTAATTTATTTTATCTTTAAAGAATAAAATAATATGTGTACAAATATGAACAAAATAGCACTTACGTTTTTGGTTGCATTTTTTAGCACATTTGGATTTGCTCAGTCTCCGGACGAGCAGATTGGCAATTGTCTGAACACGTCAGATTTTTTTCTTTTGGAAGAAATTTATCCGACAATTAAAAATGATGTACAGATTCCAGTACTGAATACTTTTGCAGAGTCTCTGCTTTATGCTGCGTTCAATAACCCTGAACAAGCAGTGTCGGCTATAGACTCTCTGATAGCTAAGTATCAGGGAGAAATAGGGCTCGAAAATGTAAGAAATATGCTTATTAACCAATGTTGGATGCTTTTTCGTAAAGGTGAATATCAGGATGGATATAATCGTCTGAAAAGTTTTATCGAACAACTTGAGCCTCATATGCCGGTTGAATTTCTTGCCGGTTCTAAAGCAAATCTAAGGCTATATAAAGCATTCTTAGATGAAAGCAAGCCTCGGCTTGATCGTCCTAACGTGGATTGTGTGATCCCGATGGAGATAGATACTATAAGAATAAAGGGAAATGAAGATGATACACTCAGGTATTCTACACTCATGTTTGTGCCGGTCGTTGTTAACGGTCAACAAGAACGTTTTATTTTCGATACGGGATGTGGCGGAGGTATTTTTTTATCTCAGGAGTACGCGAACCGTTTAGGAGCCAGAATTAAGATGGATTCGTTATCAATATCGGGTTCAGGAGGGCATAGCTCCGGACAAATGGCAATTATCGACAGTATACAAGTGGGTAATATGATATTCAAAAACGTGACAGCAACTATTATGATGCCTAATCTTCAAGTGGATACTTTGTATAAAGTAGATGCGGTACTGGGTGTTGATATTATGGATTATGCAGGCGAAGTACAGATATTTCCAAACGAAAAGAAGATAGTCTTTCCCATAAATAAAACTTCCCTGCCGGCTACAGGAAAAAATATGATGCGGATGCTTGGCGGGGATGCCTTCTTTTTGAAAGCCTATTCCGGTGATGAAAGATTAACTATGCTATTCGATACAGGCGATGTTTATTCTCACTTCAACGAAAAATATTACAATGTGCACAAAGAATATGTAAATATCAATGGATTGAAGGAAAGCAAAATAAGCGGAGGATTCGGAGGAACTAAACAAACAGAATTTTACAGTCTTCCTTCTTTTTCTCTAAAAATAGGAAATAAACAATTTGAAATTAAACATATGATTGTAGGCAGTAACCCTGAGGCAACTAGTCAGCAGTTTGGATTTGGTGCGCTGGGTATGGCATTTATTAACGCTTTTGACAAGGTGACCATCAGTTTTGATGAGATGTTTGTTGAAGTAGAATAAAATTTATTAGTTATGCGAATCAGTATTAATTCTTAGTAGAAAAGTTACATTCATAAATAGGGTAAAAAGTGTTACTTTTATTACCTTTTAACATATTTTTGCAGACTGGGAAGTACAAATAATAAATGATTGACCACTTATTAGTTATACCACATAACTAAAAAAGTCCTATCTTTGCACCTCAAAATAAATAACTAGAATAATATAATGGCATTACAATGTGGTATAGTAGGGCTTCCAAATGTAGGAAAATCTACACTTTTCAACTGTTTATCGAACGCTAAAGCACAATCGGCAAACTTCCCTTTCTGCACAATAGAACCCAATGTTGGTGTGATTACTGTTCCCGACGAGCGTTTGAACAAATTGGCGGAAATAGTAAAACCAAACCGTATTGTACCTACCACAGTAGAAATAGTAGATATAGCCGGACTTGTAAAAGGTGCCAGCAAAGGTGAAGGACTTGGGAATAAATTTCTTGCCAACATACGTGAAACGGATGCGATTCTGCATGTATTACGTTGTTTCGACGACGATAATATTACACACGTAGATGGTAGTATAAACCCGGTTCGTGACAAAGAAATTATTGATACCGAACTTCAACTTAAAGACCTTGAAACAGTACAAGCACGCATTCAGAAAGTAGAGAAGCAAGCTAAAACAGGTGGCGACAAGGATGCTAAACGCATGTATGACATACTTCTACAATTCAAAGAAGTATTGTTACAAGGTAAATCGGCACGTACTGTGACATTCGATAATAAAGAAGACGAGAAGGCAGCTAAGGAGCTTTATTTGCTTACTTACAAGCCTGTGCTATACGTTTGTAACGTAGACGAATCAAATGCTGTTACAGGTAATAAATATGTAGAAGAGGTACGCGAAGCTATAAAAGACGAAAATGCTGAAATAATAATAGTAGCTGCTAAGATAGAATCGGAAATAGCCGAATTTGAAACTTACGAAGAGCGCGAAATGTTCCTATCTGAAATAGGACTTCAAGAGTCGGGTGTAGCTCGACTTATCAAATCCGCTTATAAATTACTTGATTTACAGACTTACTTTACATGTGGTGTGCAGGAAGTGCGTGCATGGACATTCCTTCGCGGATCGAAAGCTCCTCAATGTGCTGCTGTAATACATACCGATTTCGAAAAAGGATTTATCCGTGCCGAGGTTATTAAATACGAAGACTTTATTACATTAGGTTCGGAGGCTGCTGTAAAAGAAGCCGGTAAAATGAATGTAGAAGGTAAGGAATATGTTGCTCAGGATGGTGATATAATGCATTTCAGATTTAATGTATAAATGATTCTTCCTGCTTCTGAAAAAGATTATCCCATACTTATAGATATTTGGGCAAGTGCAGTTTCGGCAACTCACGATTTTCTGAGTAAAGAAGATTTTGAGTATTACAAATCGCGCCTGCCTTTTTATTTCACACAGGTATCTTTATTTGTTTTCAGAGATGAAAATTCAGATATAAAGGGATTTCTAGGCGTATTGGACGATAATATAGAAATGCTTTTTGTTCATAACTGCTTCAGAGGATTGGGAATAGGAAAAAAATTACTTACTTTTGCAACTGAAAATTTGAATCTGCGTAAAGTAGATGTAAATGAAGAAAATAAACAAGCTTTAGAATTCTATACTTATTTTGGTTTTAAACAAATAAATAGATCGGCACACGATTCTGAAGGTAAAAATTATCCCTTGATACACTTAATATTATAATTATACTTTGATACTAAACAAATAAAACTTATGAAAAAGATTCTTCTTACCCTAACACTTGTTATGTCGTGTTGTTTTGTTGCGAATGCTCAATTCGGCAAAGTGAAAATTAACAGCAAACAGATTGAAGCAGCTACCAAAACGGCTAAGGCACTTACACTTACAGATGCAGAAATGGCAGCATACTGCCAAGAATATATCGACTGGGTAGATGCTCATAATCCTTTATGTAAAGTAACTGATACTGATCCCGGTAAAAAGGCATGTGCCGAACGTCTTGAAAAAATAATATCGACTGCCCCTGATGTGAAAGAATTAAATCTTGATATACAGGCATTTTATGTGGTAGATCAAAATGCTTTTGCTTGTGCAAATGGTAGTATCCGTGTCTTTGCAGGACTAATGGAACTAATGACAGACGATGAGATATTAGGTATTATCGGTCATGAAGTAGGACATATCGTAAATAAAGACTCTAAAGACGCATTTAAAAACGCCCTGCTTACTTCGGCTCTTAAAGATGCAGTAGGTTCTACAAGTGGAACAGCGGCGGCTCTTACCGACTCTCAATTAGGTGCATTAGGAGAATCATTAGCAGGGGCTACCTATTCTCAAAAGCAAGAATATGCAGCTGATGATTATGGGTATGAGTTTTTGAAAAGATCGGGAAAAGATCCTCAAAGTATGGCTTCGGCTTTGCGTGTGATCCAAAAATTGCAAGATGATGCAGGTGCGGACAAAAGTAAAGTGAATCAATTATTTTCCAGCCATCCGGACAGTGCGAAGAGAGCTGAGAAATTAGATCAAAAATACGGAAAAGAGAAAAAATAAGGTAATTGTCTTATTTTTGGAAAGAGAGACTAACAAAAGTCTCTCTTTTTTGTTCTTGTAAAATAAAAATGTATTACTTTGCATAGAAATTATACTGGGGAACATAAATAACTAAAATAAATATAATGGCGGAAAGTAAAATTACAACCATATTGCTTGGTTTGGATGGTGTTGTTGTAGATACAGAAAGCTACTACGATAAATTTTGGAATCAGATTGCACTTGACAACGGATTAAAAATAGATAATTTCTCTGCTGTCATAAAGGGGATGACAATAAATTCTATTATAGAACTTTATTTCGCTATTTCTACACCCGAAGAAAAGCAAGCTATCAGAAAAGCATCTTCCGAAATGGAGCAATCTATCCCATATAAAGACATAATGACTCCGGGTCTTATCGATTTTATTAAATATATCAAAAAATCAAATTATAAGCTTGGTCTAGTTACAAGCTCACCCACAAGTAAAGTAGGTGCTGTATTGAATGAACTATCGTTGAACGGTGGTGTATTCGATACCATTATCACTTCCGATTCTATAAAAAGAGGTAAACCCGATCCTATGGGTTATGTATTGGCTAGCACAAATTTGGGAGTTCATCCTAGCGAATGTGCTGTTTTCGAAGATTCATTTACAGGAATTAAAGCTGCTACATATGCTTTTATGCGTGTAATAGGTATATCCACTACCCTATCGGCAGACTTTTTGAAGGATTATTCTTATGGAGTTATAGAAGACTTCAAAGATTTGGAAAAAGTGAAAGCACTTTTAGTATAAAATCTGATACTATCATATACATCGTGAAAGAGTACCGTTTATCGGTGCTCTTTTTTTATTAAGTTAGCAAGTTCGGAAAAGTACTTGTGTTATAAGATCTCTAATTTTGTGATGAAATATTATAGAATATGCAACGAAAAGTAATTACAAGAGAAGAATATGCGAAACGAATAAATATCATCATAGATTATATAGCTAATAATCTGGATGGGGAGATAGATTTGCAAAGACTTGCCGGAGTATCAGGTTTTTCTCCATTTCATTTTCATCGTATATTTAAAGCTATTGTAGGTGAATCTTTGGGGGCATTTATAGTGAGGATGCGTATCGAGACTGCAGCTCGGTTGCTCAGATATACAGCAGTACCAGTTCAGGATATTGCTTATAGTGTCGGTTATAATGTTCCGTCTTCGTTAACAAAGGTTTTTAAGCAGTTCTATGCTATTTCGCCAATAGATTATCGTAACAATAAAAATCACACAATTATGAGACCATTACAAATAAGTGAAGATGTAAAATTGAAAGATCCTAAAATAGTTGAGTTACCGCCTCGAAAAGCGATTTATGTACGGCTACAAGGCGATTACAGGACTATGGATTACTGTGGAGCATATAATAAATTATGGGCTTTTATAAAAGAAAATAAACTGTTTACAGCAGGTATCGAAGCGATTACAATAAGCCATGACGATCCTAAGGTTACAGATACAGATAAGCTTCGTACAGATGTCTGCTTAGCTGTTCACAAGGAAGTATTGCCTAAAGGCGAAATAGGAATAAGAGATATTCCCGGAGGTAAATTTGCTGTGTTTACTTACATCGGACCTTATGATAAACTAATCAATGTATTTGATACTATTTACGGGAAATGGCTGCCTGAAAGTGGATACGAACTTCGTATGGAATGCGGGTTTGAAAAATACGTGAATGATTCGTCAAAAGTAGCTCCTGAGAAACTGAAGACAGAGATTTATCTGCCTATTCAATAAACAAAAAAGGTCGGTACGTTAGACGTATCGATCTTTTCTTTTCAAAACTTAATTTACTATTATCTTTTTATTGTTTTACTTTAGTTTGTCTTTTGTTGCCTTTTCTACTTTTTTCGCATCTGTTTTCACTGCCTGAGCATCTTTCTTTGCTTCAGCTTTACCTGCTTTACCTTCCGATTTAACTTCTGTCTTAGCTTTTTCTGATACTGTTTTTTTATGTACATCCTGAGCCATTACATTAGCAGAAGCAATAAGAGCGATGGCCATAACACCTGAAATAATAAATTTTTTCATAAAATTTTCCTTATTGTAAAAGGGTTAAACATGTGATTAATTACACACCAAATGTATAGCTAGTTTGAAAAAAATGGTAGTTAATCCGCGTTAAAAAAAAGTGCTCTATGTGTAACTATTGCAAAGGAATATGTATGTCGTTTAAATACTTTCATTTTGATCATTTTGAGATATAAAAATGATCTGATCTCAAGTATTTTTTGACAATTGTTTCTATATTTATGAGGTATGAGGATAAAATGCTAAAAAGAACAGCCGATGAGTTTATAATCATCGGCTGTTTGACCTATTTAAGTGAATAGAGGATCAGTTTAAATTTGATTCTCTACTTTTTTCAAGAAATCTTTACGCTGCTCATCTGTTCCGCTAGATGTTTCTTCATTGTTGAGCCATGTCGCATTATTAATTCCAATAGAATTTAGCATAGATGGTATAAAATTATCTTCAATAGAGCTTCTGAAATTTTCTGTCGGACTTTGCGATGTTGTGATTACAGTGCCCTTATTTATCTTCAAGAGTGGAGTCCATCCCCCTTGGTAAGAATAAGCGAAATTGACAAGCAATACTTTATCGAAGAAACCTTTTAGTATAGCCGGCATTGTACCCCACCAGATAGGAAAAATAAAAATTATTTCATCGGCATTTTTTAGTACTGCCTGATATTGAATAACCAATGGGTCAAGGGCTTTTCCCTGATTGAAAACAGCTAGTTCTTTTTCTGTGAATGCAGGGTCGAAATTATCTTTGTGAAGATCTATTACCTGATATGCCTTATTCTCTTTATCGAACTTGGCAGTTACTGTGTCTAATATTGCTTTATTGAAGCTTCCGTGCCATGGATGGGCAAGTACTATTGTTACCATAATATGTGATTAGTATAATAAATTAAGGCTGCAAAATTACTTATATTTTGTATATTATCCCGCTATGTTAACTTTTATTCCCAAATCTTCAACTTTCTTCCCTATTTTCCTTAGGTCTTCGGCAGGTACTTTTTCAAGCATCTTAGAAGGTGTTTCTCTATCGATGGTGTAGATCATCACTTCGCGCGGTTTAGTGGCCTTGATGGCTTCTATCCATGCTGAAACCTCTTCTTCCGTAGTATTGTCAACCACCCTACCCTCGTGGCTACCCCTTAAGAACATAGTTTGCATGATAAAATTCCCTTCAAATCGCTTAAAAAGTTCTATTTGCTTTTCTATACTATACGAAGGTGCATTAGGACGATCTATAAATTTTGCTGTTTCCAGTATGGCCGAATCTAGCTTGAGTATATTGTTATCAACTTTTTTTAATGCTTCGAATACTTTTTCATTAGAGATATGCATGGCGTTCGACAATACGCTTATTTTGGTCTGTGGGATGTACTTGTCGCGAAGTTCGATTGTATCATCTATTATCTCCGAGAATTGTGGGTGCATTGTAGGTTCGCCATTTCCGGCAAAAGTGATAACGTCGGGAATTATATTCTCTTCTTTCAATCGAATGAGTTTATCCTCAAGAGCAGCCTTTACATTTTCGCGCGAAGGAAGTTTTGTTTTTGTTTTGAAATCCTTATTATACCCGCATTCGCAATAAATGCAGTCGAAAGAACATAATTTGCCGTCATAAGGCAGTAAATTCATACCCAATGAGGTGCCTAATCTACGACTGTGAATAGGTCCGAAAACTATTTCGTGAAATAATATAGTTGACATAATTATAAGTAAATCTTAATATTTAAATAATCCAACTTACACCATACATAATTAGTATATAACGAATAAGTTTGCCTGCAAACATACTACCACTTACAATATAAACGTTGGCACGCATGTAACCCAGAGCCAATGCGATAAGATCTCCTACTACTGGCATGAAGCTAAAAAATCCCATTATGGCACCTTTTCCTTCGAGCCAATGTTGCATTTTTTCTATTTTCTCTTTCTTTACTTTCAGATATTTTTCTATCCACTCTATTTTACCCATGCTTCCCAGATAGTAATTGGTCATACCTCCCATCCAATTTCCAACAGATGCTACTGCTACACAACCCCATCCATTAAGACCGGCAGCAAGTAATCCGACGAATACAAATTCAGATCCGAAAGGTAGTATAGTAGCAGCTAGAAATGAAGCAAGGAATAATCCTATATATCCATATTCGATAAATCCGTCAAGCATGGTTATCGGGTATAGATAATTACAGCAAATACAATACCAAGTATGATTACAGCTATTCCGATTTTTTTAAGAAAAGATTCTGTTTTCAAACTATCTTCATCATATTTTGCCCCTCGCATAAATGTACGAGGACTGAATATCATTATGATGCCTACAATCACTCCTATTGCAGCGTATATGTAATCAATATCAGACAGTTGTGTCATCGTACTTATATTTTAAATGAGATTTTTTCCTTCTTTGTGAGAATATGTAGATACAAAGAGCTAATATACTGATGATTGTAATATAGAAACTAATTTTTTGTATCAATGTACCTTTATAGTAAACAATTACCTCTCCCGACTGTTCGACCGGTATTTCTATTAATCCGTTTTGACTTTGTTCTACCGTTATTTCTCTTCCATTAAGGATTGCGCTATATCCTTTGTAATATATTAAAGGTAGTTCGAGAATATCTTTTTTGTTTGTATTTATACTGAAACTTGTAATACCTTTTTCTTTCTTATAATCTGTAATATTGGCCTCTTCGGATTTTGTACTTATTCTATTACCTCTATCATAAATATAGGAACTTGAAGGTACTTTAATTGGCATGTATTCAAGCCCACTATAGTTCGATCGTTTTGTTTCATCTATCTCCCTTAAAGTATTATTTCCATGAATTTCAGCTATTTGGTATGTGAAATTCTTACCTTCGGAGTTAACAACAATGCAGGTTCCTATTATAAAGCCAATTAGAACAATGAGTTTTCTCTTATTTGTCTTTGTAGCCTCAGATAAATAAAATCCTCCTGCAATTGCAAAAAATAAACTGGAGAATTGATACAATCTCCATGGAAATTGCATAAAACTTAGTTTGTTGAAAGGAAATATTGCCCATGGAAATATAGTAGAAGACATAAAAACATAAAATAGACCTACAATTACAAGTATGTCAGCACTTCTTACTAGTTTCGATTTGCCGGAAACAAATACTCGCGTACATATCGAAGCGGTGAGCAATAGGCCTATTTTTACATGGAATGTTTGCAAATGCGAAGTAACTCCTTGTATCATTCCTTCTATGATTGGAGTTATCCGAACTGCCACAGAATTCATATTATCGGGGATTGAGCCTTTAACTTCATAATAAAATGTGTTGGACATCATCTGCTCTATCATTGGAAATAGATAGTACGCGGTAATAATCAATGTTACAAGAGCTGCTATAAACAAATAAGTAATACGTTTGGGTTCTCTTATTAAACACTTATAATAGATTACAAAAAATATTATTAGGGTAATAAAGGTAAGTGCAGAAGAGATAAGATGAGAAAAAATAAGGAGGCTATAGCCAATAGTTAGTATATACCATTTTTTATAGTCTCCTCTTATAATTTCATATGCTCCTAATAAGACTATTGGTAAAAAAATGAAAGCGAATGACTCTCCGATGGCTGCCCTAATGAATAAATCCAGTAGGCGATAGCAGCAAAAGGTATAGAGTAATGCGCCCAGAATGGCAGCTACTGAGCTATTATAGATTCGCTTAATCACGAGATAAGTAGATATGCCACATAAAAGAGTAATGATGAAAATCATGCACTCATAAGCTGTAACATTATCTGTAAAAATAGCAATTACAGCAAAAGGAACGAGTAGCAAATCACAATAGAACGCTTTTATAAAATAGCCATATCCATCTAATCCATTATAGTTGATATACCAAGGGAATCTTCCGTCTTCAATAGCATTTTTCAGACCCTCTATGCGGGCATAATGAACAAGCATATCGTGACCAAGCAATAAAGGTTTGTTAGCCAACATCATATATATGGTCAATAAAGTCAAAATCATAAGAAATAACCAGAAATGTGATTTCTTATGATCTGATATTTTATTTAATATTCTATTGAAAGAATTCATATATTATTGTATGTTACTAACTATATATTTAATGCGCTTGTAACCAATTTTCGCCACTACCGCAATCAGCTCTCAATGGTACAACTAACTTATACGCATTTTCCATTTCTTCAATAACTATCTGCTGAACTTTGTTCAACTCATTATCAAAAACATTAAAGTTCAATTCGTCATGTACTTGTAAAATCATTTTCGATTTTATATTTTCTGCAGTGAATCGCTCAAAAATTTTGTTCATAGCCACCTTAATAATATCGGCGGCACTCCCTTGTATCGGGGCATTTATTGCATTTCGCTCAGCATATCCACGTACAGTTGTATTGCGTGAATTGATATCAGGTAAATAACGTTTACGTCCGAAGATAGTTTCGACATATGTTTTTTCACGGGCAATGGTAATACATCTGTCCATGTATTCTTTTACCTGAGGGTAGGTTTCGAAATAACCATCAATCAGTATTTTTGCTTCTCCGCGAGGAATAGATAAACGTTCGGCAAGACCAAATACCGATATACCATATATAATACCGAAGTTGGCTGTTTTAGCTTTACGGCGCATATCACCTGTTACCTGATCGATCGGCAATTTGAATATTTTGGCAGCTGTAGCGGCATGGATATCTTCGCCACTGTTAAAGGCGTCTATCATGTTCGGATCTTTACTCAGATGCGCCATAATGCGCAATTCTATTTGTGAATAGTCGGCAGAAAAGAAAGTACATCCCTTGTCAGCTATAAATGCTCTTCTTATTTCTTTGCCTTGTGCATCGCGAATCGGTATATTTTGCAGATTAGGATTGCTCGAACTTAAGCGACCCGTAGCTGTAACTGTCTGATTATATGATGTGTGTAGTTTGTTGTCCTTCGGATTGATAAGTAGTGGAAGAGCATCTATATAGGTACTTAACAACTTTTTCAATCCTCTGTATTCCAGTATTTTATTGACAATAGGGTGGGAGTCTTTCAGACTCTCCAGCACTTCTTCGCTGGTTACGTACTGACCTGTCTTTGTTTTTTTAGGCTTTTCTACAATTGTAAGTTTTTCGAAAAGGATTTCACCAACTTGCTTTGCCGAATTTATATTGAATTCGGAACCAGCAAGTCCAAATATTTCTTTTTCAATATTTTGAAGCTCAATAGTCAATGTTTTAGAATATTCAGCTAGTGCTTCTATATCTAATCTGACACCTGCATATTCCATATCGGCCAGAACATATATAAGAGGAAATTCGATTTCATAGAGCAATTTCTCAACATCTTGTTTTTCGATTGCCTTCTCTAAAATCATTTTCAATTTCAGAGTTATGTCGGCATCTTCGCACGCATAGTCGCAGATCTGTTCAGGTTTAAGACTGCGCATATTCGATTGGTTTTTACCTTTCGATCCGATCAATTCTTCAATATGTATTGTCCTGTATTTCAGATAAGTTTCTGCCATATAGTCCATATTGTGTCTCAATTCGGGATTGATTAGGTAGTGAGCTATCATTGTATCAAATAGCTTTCCTTTCACATTGATATCATATTTTTTAAGTACTATAATATCATATTTAATATTTTGTCCTATTTTCAGAATTGTATCATTCTCAAGAAAACATCTGAATTTTTCTACAAGTTTTTTGGCTTCGTCAAAATTTTCATCTACGGGTACATAGTATGCTTCACCTTCCTTAAATGAGAACGACATCCCTACTAGTTCGCTTGATGTTGGGTCTAAACCTGTTGTTTCTGTATCGAATGCACAGAAATCATGAGCGCAGATTTTAGTTATCAGATCGGCTATTTTTTCATCTGTATCAACTAAGTGATAGGAGTGAGCGACATCTTTCAATTCTTGTAAACCGGAGTAACTGGTAGTATCGTTGACAGCTGCAGTAGGCATTAATTCTGCAAATAAATCTCCTTGAATAGCTTCATGTGTGGTGCTGGGAGGTGCAGCGGCATTCTCTTTCTTCAACACACGATTAATAAGGGTTCTAAACTCGAGTTCTTCGAACAGAGTTTCCAGTTTTTCTACATCTATTCCTTTACGTTTAAATTCTTCTCTTTTAAAATCGATTGGTACATCAGTCTTTATTGTGGCTAAGAATTTAGAAAATATAATTTGTTCTTTATTTTCCTCTAATCTTATCTTTAAAGTTCCTTTAATATGCTTCGTATTCTCAAGTAGATTTTCGATAGTGCCATACTCTTCTAGCAGTTTCTGAGCAGTTTTGGGACCTACTCCCGGACAGCCCGGAATATTGTCGGCAGAATCACCCATCAATCCTAATAGATCGATCATTTGATCGGGTGAGCTTACCTCATATTTGGCCATGATTGCTTTTGAATCGAGCACATCGAAGCCATTTCCAGCAAATTTCGGTTTATACATGAATATATGATCGCTGGTGAGTTGACCATAGTCCTTATCAGGGGTCATCATATATACGTCAAACGATTCTTTTTCGGCTTTTTTCGCTATTGTTCCGATAACATCATCGGCTTCGTAACGCGGCACTTCAAGCATTTTAATATTATATGCCTCTATTATTTGCTTGATGATTGGTACAGCAAGTCTTATATCTTCAGGAGTTTCTTGTCGTTGAGCTTTATAAAGTTCGTAGGCATCATGACGGAATGTTCCACCGGGAGGGTCGAAAGCAACAGCTATATGCGTTGGATTTTCCTTTCTTAATAACTCTTCCAATGTATTTACAAATCCGAATATGGCTGATGTATTAAGCCCTTTCGAATTTATTCTGGGACTTTTTATAAAAGCATAATATGAACGATATATGAGTGCGTATGCGTCTAAGAGAAATAATTTCATCTAAATATGATTTTGAGTTGTTATATGCTGCCAAATTACAGAAAAATCAGTGAAATTAAAAATTGATTATTACTATCTGCATTATGACAAGTTTGCGTATCTTTGAGGCAGAGACCATCGTACAAAAATAAAAAATGTGAAATTTTATTTTTCAACGCTAAATATGTTCTTGACATAGATGCAAAGTTATAAATAAATAAGGCTAAAAGCGGAATTATTTATAAATTTGCATTTCAACTCAATCATAAATATGGATAAAAGGCTTTTAATAGCTCAACCTGTAGCCACTGAACTAGATAAATTTAATCTCTATTACAAAGATTCGATCTTTTGTAATAATTCTCGGATACAAGAAATTATAGATTATATACTGAAATCGGATGGAAAAAAAATTCGCCCGATTTTATTATTACTTGCAGCCAGAGCTTGTGGAGAGATTAATGATACAACCTATAATGCAGCGATTACTGTTGAGCTTCTTCATACCGCTTCTCTTGTTCACGACGATGTAGTGGATGAATCAAAGATTCGTAGAGGGAAAGCATCCCTTAATGCTGTGTATGATAATAAAATGGCAGTTCTTGCGGGCGATTATTTTCTTTCTACTGCATTGATAAAAAGTGTTCTGACCGGAAATATGGAAATAATTTCAGATGTTTCTAATCTGGGTCGCAGTCTTGCAGAGGGAGAATTGAATCAATTGTCTTTAGTAAGAGAATTGATTATTGATGAGACTGAATATTTTGAAGTAATAAAGAAAAAGACAGCATCACTTCTTTCTACTTGTATGAAGATTGGTGCGATATCAGTAAATGCCCCTCGAAGCGAAGTTGATAAGTTTACTCTATTGGGAGAAATATTAGGTGTTTGTTTTCAATTGAGAGACGACATATTCGATTATTTTAAAACAAATGTGGGGAAACCGACTGGTAATGATATACGAGAAGGTAAAATAACACTTCCTTTATTGTATGCAATCGAGAAAGCGTCTGAAGATGAAAAAAGTGAACTTCGTGGTATCATTTCATCTTATGATTATACGGAAGAGAATATAGAAAGGTTGATATCGTTTGCCAAAGAAAATGGTGGCATAGAATATGCTTATCAGAAGATTGAAGAATATAAAGAAAAAGCAGAAGATATAATTTCGACAGTAACCAATCCGGATGTTCGTAAGGCTCTGGGTCATGCAGTGGAATATATAGTAGAGAGAGCCTATTGATACAATAGCTATAAATATTTAAAAAGAGTGACTCCGCAGAGTCACTCTTTTTATTTTTCGGGAAATGGCTTAAGGGTTTCTATATAGCATTCCTCAATTCTGATAAAATATAATTAACTTTGGATTTCACAATTTAGTCTTTATACAAATGCAACGAACAGAAATAGCTAGTTTAGGAGAATTTGGTCTAATTGATCATTTGACAAAAACAATAGAACTTAAAAATAGTAGTAGCCAAAAAGGGGTAGGGGATGATGCTGCAGTTTTATCGTATGGTGATAAAAAAACTCTGGTAACGACCGATCTTTTGTTGGAAGGCATACACTTTGATCTGACTTACGTACCCATGAAACACTTGGGATATAAATCGGCTATTGTCAACTTCTCGGATATATATGCGATGAATGGTCAACCTAAGCAAATTACGGTTTCTTTAGGTATCTCGAAGCGTTTTTCGGTTGAGGATCTGGAGGCATTCTATGATGGGCTGCAACTTGCTTGCGATCATCATGGTGTCGATATAGTAGGAGGGGATACTTCATCATCATTGACCGGATTAACTATAAGCATTACTTGTTTGGGAGAAGGTGATGAAGGGAAAATTGTTTATCGTAACGGAGCCAAAGAAACAGATTTGATTTGTGTGTCCGGAGATTTAGGTGCTGCTTTTATGGGACTTCAATTACTAGAGCGTGAAAAAGCTGTTTACGGTGGCGAGAAAGATTTTCAACCGGATTTCTCGGGTAAAGAATATCTTTTGGAACGGCAATTGAAACCGGAGGCTCGTAAAGACATCATTGATCTTTTAGCGAAAGATGGTATTGTTCCTACTTCTATGATTGATATTTCGGATGGTTTGTCTTCTGAGTTGAAGCATGTTTGTAAGCAAAGTGGGGTAGGGTGCTGTGTTTTTGAAGAGCGTTTACCTATTGATTATCAAACAGCCATGATGGCTGAACAATTTAATATGAATGTGACTACCGTAGCTTTGAATGGGGGAGAGGACTATGAGCTTCTTTTCACCGTACCTTTACATCTTCATGATAAAGTATCTCAAATGAAAGGAGTTCATGTGGTAGGGCATATCGCCAGAGAAAGCTTAGGACTAATGCTCGAAACCCGTGATGGAACAGAAATTGAGTTGAAAGCTCAAGGCTGGGATTCGATAGAAAAAGAGGCTTGAAGCAAAATTTATTACACAGATATTTGGAGTGAATGAAAATTGTTCTATCTTTGCACACGCTAATAGCAATGGTGCCATAGCTCAGTTGGTAGAGCAAAGGACTGAAAATCCTTGTGTCCCCGGTTCGATTCCTGGTGGCACCACGAATAGAAATTTGTAAAACGTTGTAATTGAATAAATTGCAGCGTTTTTTCTTTTAGATGGGTTAAACATAGGTAAAACATTTAGTTTGATTAAGCTTAAAAAGCTTGTATTCAATTGTTTATATATTGTAAAAGTAAATATTTTTTTGTAACTTCATAGTTAAATAAGAAATAATCAGACTATGGGGATAGTAAAGTATAACGATGTACTGCAATTAAAGAATAGTATTTTTGATTGTATAGATGTTACCGAAAACACTCGTAAAGAATACTTATCCAGAATAAAGCACTTCATTCATTTTGTAAAATTGCACGGAATAAACTTCAATACGTATTTAGAATATAAGCGTTATTTAAGTTCTATCGACACGTTAAGTG